>DASYMB010000336.1:0-20627 GCA_036009285.1 Pyrinomonadaceae bacterium
CGTCCACCAATTTCGATTTCGTTTCCCACCGGAGAACCGTAAGGAAAAAAATCCTGCCCTACCGACGATCCGACCACAGCCACTTCTTCGTTGTTATCGTTTTCATACTGCGTGAAAAACCGGCCTTCCTTCACGATCTGAGTTCCGGCGCGTTCGAAGTCGGGCAACGTGCCTTGCAGCGAAATGGCGGCGGAAGTTTTGCCGGGACCGGACACCATGATTTTCTGGCCGAAGAAATTGTTGCCGATGTCGAGGAAGGGGACCGAAAGCTCGACAGCCGGCAACTGCGTCAAGGCTATCGCGTCGTCATACGTCAGGTCCTTGCGCATGCGTTCCTCACGCGAAAGGCGGCCGATATGAATTCCGGAATTGAACTTGATGACGAAGATCGAATTAGTGCCGTACGATTCGAGTTCCTTCTTCACGGTGGTATCGACACCGCTGATGATGGAAGAGATCAGCATTACGGTAATCACGCCGATCATCACCCCGAAAACTGTCAGGAACGAACGCAGCTTATTGGCGCGCAAGGTGGCGAGGGCCATCTTCAAGTTCTCGTAGATGTCGCTGCGGATAAGTCTCATCGTTCTTCCTTACGTTAGTTTAGGAGCAGTCGGCAGGAGCGGTCGGCAGGAAAACTGAAGTCTATGTCCGTGTTTAGCTCTTGGTCCATTCTGCCGCCTGCCCCTGCCGCCTGCCCCTGTCTTAGTCTGCCCGTAGTGCTTCGATCGGATCGAGGCGCGCTGCCTTCCACGCCGGAAACACTCCCGAGAGAACACCAATTCCGCCGGAAACTAATATCGTAAACAGGATCGCTCCGACCGATAGATAGGTGGGGAAGAAGATGGCTGTCATGATCATACCGATGATCCATGCCAGCAGCACCCCGACTGCGCCCCCGATTGCGGAAAGCGTCACCGCTTCAACCAGAAACTGTTTGAGAACATCGACCTTCCGCGCCCCCAGCGATTTGCGAATGCCGATCTCCTTGGTTCTTTCCGTCACCGACACCAACATGATGTTCATGATAACGATGGCCCCTACGAGGAGCGCAATACCGGGCACCGCCACAGCGACCAGGTAAGTTGGACCAAGCAGTCGATCGCGAAAGCCGGTGATCGCGTCAGGCGTGACAATCCCGAAGTTATCTTTCTCTTCCTGCTTCAGATGCCGTCGCGAACGCAACAGAAACCTGGCTTCATCAACTGCGTCTTTGAAAGTGTCGTCAGTTTTTGAAGTCGCTTCGAAGTAGAGCAAACGGTTACGCGTGAAGCCGCCGAAGTTATTGCCATAAGTCTTGAGCGGCAGCGTTATGAAATTATCCTGCGGCACTCCGAAGACCGTGCCCTTCGCCACGGCGATGCCGATGATGCGGTAAGGCAAACCGGCAACGTTGATCTCTTCGCCAATCGCAGTCGAAGAGCCGGTGGGGAAAAGCGCGTTGGCGACGTCCGCGCCAATGAACGCGACGCGCATCGCACCGTCGTTTTCGCTGTCGGTGAAGTAGCGACCTTCAGCGACGTCGATGTTGTCGATCTCGCTGATGACCGGCATTGCTCCGTCGACGGGCACATCTTGAACCAGTGTTGAGCCGCGCTTTACGAGGGATCGACTGGCGCGCGCCTTCGCGCCGATCTTGTCTATCAGCACGCCACGCGCTTTGAGATAATCAAAATCGTCGAGCGTAAGTTCCTTGTTCCTTCTTTGGGCGGCGGCAATCGAGTCCAGGTCTTTGAAGTCTTCGAAATTAAAGCGCTGCACGGTAAATGACTTCGAACCAATACCCGCAATTTTTTCGTCGATGTATTTGTTGAAGCCCTGGATGAGAGAGACGACGACGACGAAGGCGGTGACGCCGATGATCATCCCCAGCAGAGTTAAGGCCGAGCGGAGCTTATGTGCCCAAATTGCGGCGATCGCAAGTTTCAGAGTTTCAGCGAATTTCACGGTCTAGTTATTACGGATTGCGGTTCGTTTTGGTTGCACCAGCAGAGTTCATTTGGATATAACCAAAGCGCCCTCGCCGCAGCGCTTTGCCGGCGCACTCCAAATCATTCCCATCTTAGCCAGCCGTTTGGAGGACAAATTTTAGTTTGCGTTTTCAGCACAATTCAAGTTTGCGGTTCCCCCTCAGCAAGCTAAAGCTTGTACTCTGAACTTCTTTAATCATTCCCATCTGAGCGCTTCGATCGGATCAAGCCGGGCGGCCTTCCACGCCGGCCACAAGCCGAAGACTATGCCGACCGCAGCCGAAATGCCAATGCCGACTGCTATCGCCCAGATAGGCACATACGCGGGCAGCGGCGAATACCTGTTGGTGAGGAACGCAAGCAATTCGCCGATGGCCAGCCCCGCGAGGCCGCCAATGGCCGTCAGCACCACCGCTTCGATTAAGAATTGCGAAAGGATATTCAAACGCGTGGCGCCTACGGCTTTTCGTACCCCAATTTCTTTCGTCCGCTCCGTAACCGATACCAGCATAATGTTCATCACGCCGATGCCGCCAATCATCAGGGCCACAAACGATATCGCAGTAAGCACGAGCGCGGTGGCCCCGGTAAGTTGATTGTAGATTTCGAGCAGCGAATCCTGCGAGGAGATGCCGAAATTGTTGGGAGCACCCAGCGACACCCGACGCCGGCGACGCAGGATATCCGTTATCTCGTCGATCGCCGACTTCACGTAAGCGCGCGATTGCGGCCGAATGATGATGAAGAAAACAACTTCCGGAAAGGGCCGATCGGGGTAGTACTTGTCGAAAGTGCTGATCGGAACGAACAGGGAATTATCACGCGACTGACCAAAGAAATTTCCGAGCGGCTCCATCACGCCGATGATGTGATAAGGGTTGCCGTTGATGCGGATGTCCTTGTCGATCGGATCTTCGTACGGGAAGAGAGCGTGAACGACGTCAACTCCAACGATGCAAACGTTATCGCGGTTTTCCATGTCGAGGTCTTTGATGAAACGACCACGCGCCACGTACTGCGTGTGCACGAACTCATAATAAGGTGTGACGCCGAGCAGGATTGGAGTGTCAGTCTGTTTATCCTGATAGCGCGCGGTCACGGCGATCATGCGATGGATGGGCGAGACGCCGGCAATCGAAGGGGCTTCACGGCGCAGTGCGTCGGCATCGGCCATCGTGAGGTCTTTGCGATGGATTTCTTCCGGGCCGGGAGGGCGACCAAAGCTCGGATCAAACTTCGAAAGGAAGATGGTGTTGGAACCGAGGGACTCAACCTGATCCGCGAAGGCTTTGTTGAGCCCCTGAATGATCGACACCATGAAGATAACGGTTATCACGCCGACACTGACGCCGAGTATAGTCAAAGACGAACGCAGCTTGTTTGCACGCAGCGTGTCGAATGCCATCAGGGCGGATTCTTTGATGTCGTCGAATCGCATAGTTTAGTATCAGTTGTCAGTTGTCAGCTATCAGCTATCAGTCGGAAATGATGGTTTATCGTGTTTGGACTGGTCTAGTTTTCTGTATTAGCGAAGCTAGCATGCGTTTCACTTCAGTAGCGCCGTTAGTTAGCGTCTCGTACTCTTGATCTTTTAGAAAGCGGAGGTCATGAGCCAGCAACAGGTGATACTCGAGCTCGCTCGCGGATCCCATAGCGATGAACAAGAACCTCGTAAAATCAGCATCGCTACCCCTTCCGCACCCTTCGGCGATATTTGCGGCTATGGAAGAGCAAGCCCTTCGAGTTTGACTTGTGAGCGAGTACTGTTCCTCCTTTGGGTACCCGGCGGTCGCTTGATAAACATTCAGTGTAAGCCGATGGGCCTTTTCCCAAACCTGCAGAGTTCGAAAACCTCGCATAAAATTCCTTATTCTGGCTGACCGCTGATAGCTGACCGCTTAAGGCTGTTTAGCTACTCCGCGCGTAGCGCCTCAATCGGATCGAGTCGCGCGGCGCGCCAAGCCGGCCACATTCCGCTGATAATTCCTACTCCCGAGGAGACACCCACTCCCCACATCGCCGAGCTAACGCTAATCAACAGGGGAAAGCCTATCAGGGCCGCGATCAAGTAAGCGAGACCGAAGCCGGTGAGCACGCCGATGGCGCCGCCGATCGCTGTCACCACCACGGCTTCGATTAGAAACTGCGTCATGATGTCTTTGCGCCGCGCGCCGATAGCTTTGCGTATGCCGATTTCTTTAGTTCGCTCCGTCACGGAAACCAGCATAATATTCATCACCACGATGCCGCCGACGATCAGCGAAACCATCGCCACCAGCAAGGTAACGTACTTGATGTTCGACGTTGCTTTACTGTAGAGATCGAGAAACACATCCTGTGTTTCCAAAGAGAAGCCTTCATCTTCTGCCGCATTGAAGACGCCGCCGCGGCGATTGCGCATCACTGTGCGCACCTGATCTTCGGCGAGCTCGAGCTGTTCAGCGGTTGGAACCTGGATGAAGACGACAATCGAGTCGCGAGCGCCGTAAATTTTCTGGTACGTCGAATAGGGAATGTAAGCGACGCTGTCTCGCGAAGCGCCGAAGATGGATCCGAGCGGCTCCAACACGCCGATGATTTGAAAAGGGCGGCCGGCGATTCTGACCTCCTGACCAATCACGCGATCCGCGGAAGCGCCGCCAAAAAGATTGGTCAATACGTCAGGCCCGACCACACACAATTCGCGACCAGACACTCCTTCAGCCTCGGTCCAGACGCGGCCCGCATCGACAGCGCGGCCGTCGATATCAAACATCGTGGTCGGCGTAATCCCGCGGATGTTTACGTTCTCGAATTTCTGATCCGCATGTTTGACAGTCTCTCGCACATTCGCCGCGACGCCTACGCGCCAGCAGGACGTACACAGGCGGGTTATCGCCTCTGCATCTTCGTGCGTTACATCTTTGCGCTTATTGAATTTTACAAACTCTTCGCGCGACCGAATTATTTGAGGGCGTTTTGAAATTGTGAAAACTGTCGAGCCTTGCGAAGAGAAGGTAGTCGCGACTTTGTTATCGAGGCCCTTGATGATGGTGACGACCGCGATAACCGCCGAGACGCCGACGACGATGCCTATCAGTGTCAGGGCGGTGCGCAGCTTGTTCTGCCTGAGACTGCCAAGCGCAACCAGAAAGGCTTCCCAAATTGCCGTCAGGCGAAACCATGAAAGCGCAGGCTTGGCAGCGGGAGAATCCGTTTTGGTGGGTTGGAACATGAATATCCGAAACGGCTCCAAGCAGAAGCCCGCGCGTTAGCAAGCTCCGCAAAGAGAGCCCTTGCTAACGCGCGGGCTTCTGCTTGGCTATCTGATCTTCTCGTCTTTTTCGATGAGACCGTCGCGAATAGAAACCACGCGGTGCGCGCGCGCGGCGATGTCAGGCTCGTGAGTGACGACGATGATCGTGTTTCCTTCGCTGTGCAGTCGCTCGAAGAGATCCATGATCTCCATGCTGGTATGCGAATCGAGCGCGCCGGTCGGCTCATCGGCGAGAAGAATTGACGGATGGTTAACCAGGGCCCGCGCGATCGCGACGCGCTGACGTTGTCCTCCCGATAGCTCATTCGGACGGTGCGTCATGCGGTCGGCCAAATCAACCGACGCAAGTGCTTGCTCGGCCATCTCATGCCGTTTGGCAGATCCGATGCCGCCGTAGATTAATGGGAGCTCTACATTGTGAAGCGCCGTCGCTCGAGCTAACAGATTGAAAGTCTGAAAAACAAACCCGACTTCCTGGTTGCGTATGCGCGCCAGCTCATCGTCGTCCATTTCGGAAACGTTCTTGCCGTTGAGCCAGTATTCTCCACTGCTCGGCGTGTCGAGACAGCCAATGAGATTCATCAAGGTCGACTTGCCCGAGCCGGAAGGTCCGATGATCGCGATGTACTCTCCCTTCGGAATGTCAAAGGAGACACCATGAAGAGCATGAACCTGCTCCGAACCCATCTGGTAGGTTTTCCAGATCTCGCGCATGGAGATGAGCGAGCCCGAGTCGTGCGGCTGCTTAGGCCCCGGCGCCGCGGGCAAAACCGCCGGCTCTGCTGGTGATACGAGTGTCGCGTCGCTCATTAGCTGCCCTCGTTTGCGTTGGCGCCGGCCTTCTTTTCCTGCCGCTTCACCGTCATGCCGTCTTTGAGTGTTTTCAACACGCGGCTTGGACCGCGAACGATTTCATTGCCGGACTTAACGCCGCTGGTCACTTCGATATCGGCCTCGCCTGTGATCCCCGTAGTCACTTCAATGAACCTGACTTTATTACCTTCGATTAGATAAACGCCCTTGATACTCTTGGGCTTTTCCCCCGTGGCCGGAGCAGGCGTCGGCACACTGCCGGCCACCGTTGGACCAGGCGATGGTGACGAAGGCGCTTTCTCAACAATCGCCTCGAGCGGCACGGCGATAACGTTGTTCTTCGTTTTCGTCGTGATGGTTGCGGTGGCGCTCATGCCGGGCCGCAGACCGTTGCGAATCTCATCAGGCATGTCGCGCAACTCGACGGTAACTTTAAATTCCTTCGCTTCCTGAACATTCACGCGGTTCGAGAGACCGCCCTGCGTGTCTGACTTGGAAACTGCGAGCGGATTCTTTTGCGTGACGACAGCGGTAATCTCTTTCTCTCCGAGTGCGTCTACTTTCACCTTCGCCTGCTGGCCCACCTCGACGTTGGAGATCTCGGTTTCGTCTACGTTCACTTCCACGTTGATCGTTGACATGTCGGCAATCGTCATCAGCGGCGTGGTCGATAGACCGGCGACGGCATATTCACCCACGCGCGTGGGGATGTCGGCAATAACGCCCGTGAGCGGCGACAGTTGCGTAGCCTTTGAGCGCTGGCTCGATTGTCCGCGCAGCAAAGCCTGCTGCTGATTGGCACGCATCTCCGAAGACCTGATGCCGGTTTTCGCTTCCTGCACCGTCATCTTTTGTTGGTTGGCTCTTTCAATCGACTCCTTAACGGAAATTCGTTGCGACTCGAGATTAGCCCGCGCAGTTTGCAAAGCAATTTTTGCCTGATCGAAACGATCTCGGGCCGCGTCGTATTCAGATCGCGAAGCAACTCCGGCCTCGATCAGATCGCTGTAGCGTTTGAGTTCGCGTTGTGCGGTATTCAGATCCACCTGCGCGCGATCCACTTGAGTTTGCAGCGAGACCAGTTGCTGACGGGCGGATGCTACGGACGACTCCGCGACTACCAAACCCTGTTGCGCGGTACCGACCGCGTTACGCGCGCTCTGAATATCGTTCATGGCCTGCTGCGCCGCGGCCCATTGCGCTTCCTGGCTCGACTGAAGCTGCGTCGGATCGACGCGCACGAGGGGCTTGCCCTGCACCACCTGGTCGCCGGCGTTTACATAAATCTCTTCGATTCGGCCAGGCACTTCGCTGGTAAGTTTTATGTAACGGACCGGCCTTACTTCGCCGGATGCAGTTACCGTCTGTCGCAGCTCGGGCTTGACCTCGAGCTTGACCGTCGTCACTTCAGCTTCGTCTTTGCGGCTGGCGAAAACGCTCACGATGATTATTATTGCCAACAGGGCGACGGCCGAGACCGCGATAATGATCTTTTTCTTTCGAGTTAAAGCCATACTTTCTTCCTTAGTTCAGGGGGGTTAACTTCTGTAAGTTCTGCCCAAGTATATTGATTTTGCACGAAAACGGCGGATTTCGAAAACCAACTTGATTCGAGTAAGTGTTACGTCAAAAAGCGCCGAACAGTTTCAATAAACAGGGGCAGTCGGCAGGAGCACTCGGCAGCGAACAAAAGCTTTAGGCCGATCGTTGTTTGGTATACGTGCGCCTGCCGACTGCCCCTGCAGTCTGCTCCTGATAGTTCATTGGCGAGTCGAATGCTTTCGCGATAGAATGACCCGCCGTTCTTGAACTCAGTTCTCGCGTACAACTTGAGAATCTATCGCGGATTGGGTGCGGTCGCAAACTTCCGATAAAACTATGATTACGTGTGAAAGGTGCAAAGCCTCAAACCTCGATGGCGGGCAATATTGCGATGAATGCGGCGCGCCCTTGCGACCGAACGCGAGTCCTAACCCCGGTGCAAATTCTGCGGGCCTGAATAAACTCAAAGTCGAGGCGGGACAAAACGGCTCTCATTCGCCGGCTGAGGTTCCGCAGCCCGAGATGGCCGGAAAGGCAGGCGCGGCGCTCAACCTTTCGTCCGCAGGAGCCGCGAGCGACAAGGCTCATGCGAAGCTGGTGATCGAGCGGGGCAAGTCAGTGGGAAAACAATTCCTGCTCAGCTCGGCTGAATCGCACATTGGCCGCTGGGATGCTGACGGCGGAATCTTTCCAGACGTCGATTTGGATTCCGACGATCCGGAAGCAAAAGTCTCGCGCCGGCACGCGCGCATCACTTTCAACGACGAGAAATACTTGCTTGAGGATCTGGGATCTACTAACGGTACTTTTATCAATCGGGGAAAGAGACTCTCGCCGGGAGCTCGTCAGCCGTTGAATGACGGCGACGAGATCATTGTGGGAAAAACTTTTCTACGCTTTCACCTGGTTAAGTAGAGTGCAGACTTTGAGTGCGGTGACCTGTCACCGCTTTGGTCGGCTGCGACCTGTCGGAGCCTGAGTAGAGTGGGTCGCAACAAGCGGCGTCAAGCCGCCGCAGGCAAAAGCGGTAACAGGTTACCGCACTCCAAAGTTTTAGAAACAAATGGCTGAGTGCGTCGAATGTGGAACGGCAACGGTGCCGGGCGAATCATTCTGCAGTAACTGCGGAACGAAGAACCCTGTGTCGCCGCAAGAGCCGGAGGAGTCGCGAGACGACGCTCGTGAAAGCGCGGTCGCCGGCGGAAGCGCGACTATGCCCCCCGTCCCGGCCATCAAAGCTGCAAGCGCGCCTGCGAGCACAGACAGTTCCAGCGCAGACCTCGATTCTGCTTCACTCGGCGGCGTAACGACCGGCGACGTGCCCGCTCCAGTCAAACACACAATCAAGAAAGGTAACACCGGCGGCCATCAGCCGACGATCAAACAGCTCGATCCCGGCAGTGTCCTCAACAGCCGCTACGAGCTCGTGCGTCGCATAGGCGGTGGCGGCATGGGCGCAGTTTACCTCGCCAAGGATCGAAATCTGGGTGACGCGCCGCGCGCAGTCAAGGAAATGGTCGAGTCGCATCTCGATCCGGCGCAGCACGAAAAAGCGATTGGAGACTTTAAACGCGAATCGCTGCTGCTTACGTCCTTGGAGCACCCTTCGATTCCCACCATCTACGATTATTTTTACGACGAAACGCTCGGCCGTTTCTACCTGGTGATGAAGTTTATCTCCGGCGGCGATCTTGCTTCGCGCCTACGAGCAGCGCCCGGGGGTAAAGTCGATGAGCGGACTGTCGCCGATTGGGGTATGCAGGCGGCCGACGTGCTCGAGTATCTTCACAGCCGGCCCAAGCCGATTATTTATCGCGATCTCAAACCCGCAAACCTGATGATCGACGGTAACAGCGGCCGTGTGATGCTGATCGATTTTGGCATCGCGCGCTGGGTGAAGCAGGAAGAAAAGGGCGTGACCGCGGTTGGCACCATGGGCTACGCGCCTCCGGAACTTTTTGGCGGGCGCGTTGAGCCGCGTTCAGATGTTTATAGTCTTGGCGCCACCTTGTTTCATCTGTTAACCGGCTCCGACCCGCAGGACAATCCGCTCTTGATCTTTGACTTTCAAAAGAACCCACGCCCACGTCAGATAGCGCCGTCGATATCGAGCGAGATGGAACAGATACTGATGCGGTCGGTGGAGTACAAACCTGAAGATCGTTTTCACTCGGCCGGAGCGATGCGCGATGCGCTCGCGATTCACCTGGAAAAGATAATGGCCGGACAGGTGACCTACGGCGCCACGTCACCGCAGGTTGGCGGGGAAACTGTTCAGGTGCAAACGGTCTATTGCGGTTTCTGCGGCGGACGGATAGCTGCCGACGATATCTTTTGCGCGCATTGCGGCGCGCGTCAGCCAATGGCCGGTTTGGGATCGAGCGCGACCTTAAGAGCGGCGCGGCCGACCGCGAAACTTGTGGTGGCCGGAACCACGGAGCTGGATGCTTCCTTCGTGTTACAGAAAGACAATAACTTGCTCGGACGAACCGATCCGCATTCGAATGTCTTTCCGGAGATCGATCTTTCTCGATTCGATCCGGAGACCAAAGTCTCGCGCCGTCACGCCAGGATTTGGCGGGAAGGTGAAACGTTTTTGGTTGAGGATCTGGGCTCAGTGAACGGAACCGTAATCAACGATTCTGTTAGACTCGCACCGCGACAACCGCGAGTGTTAGACAGCGGCGACAAGCTTCGACTGGGCGAGACGACGCTGCACTTCTTGTTAGGATGACGTCAGTTGTCAGTTGTCTGGAGTTAGTTGTGGTTTGAGTCTTTGGACTTAGGTCTTTGGTCTTTGTACTTCGAATTTTGTACTTTGCGCTTTGATCTTTAGCGCACTCAAAGAAGTGAGTACAAAGAAGAACGAAGGACAAAGTACAAAAACCAAAAGCCCAAGACCAAAGGCCAAAAGCCGCTTTCGAAAATATTAATGACCGCCAGAGTAGAAGCCGCACCACCCAAAGCAAAGTTGCAGTCGCGCCCGGCGATCCAGAGTTTCGCCAGGTTTCGCGCGCCGTTCTCTTTGCGATGCGGCGCAATCCTGATCGATTACATTATCATGGTGGCGATTGTGGCCCTCAGCACACTTGTGAGTCGTGTGTTAGGCGGCGGGGCGCGCTCGGCGGGCAACTCCTCGGAAACAGTCGGGGTCGTGCTGGCGCTTGTGGTTGCCGCGCTGAATCTCGGCGTTCTTCCCGGGCTGACAGGAGTGACTGCGGGCAAATGGGCCACCGGACTACGCATCCTGAGGGCTGATGGAATGGAGATTGGAGTGGGACGCGCTTTCCTGCGTCACTTCGTCGGTTATCCAGTTTCCTTTGTCATGCTTGGCGTGGGGTTTCTAATAGCCGCATTCACATCGCGCGGCAGAGGTCTGCACGATTTGATCGCCGGGACAATTGTCGTGCGCGAAGGACCTGCAGCGGTTCGAGATCTAAAAATCTGAGATCTGAAATCTCGCAGGGGATGAGGTCAGTACCACCTCGCGGTAGCGGGTGGGTCTCAGATCTCAAATCTGAGATCAAAAATCTGAAATTAAAAAACAATGCCTGAGCTAATAGTCAAATATCCTGATCGCGCGCCGGACCGGTTTCCGCTCGGGCGACTCAGAATCACTCTCGGTCGCTCCGCGCGCAACGATCTGTGCATCCCGGATCCTTTTGCATCGCGAGTGCATGCTGAAGTGCGCCGCGAAGGCGAGGAGTATTACCTTCAGGACCTTGGCTCCGCAAACGGCACGCTTTACAACGGTGGCAATGTTGAAGGCACCGTGCCTTTAACTTCCGGCGGTCGCATTCAGATCGGCGAAACGGAAATCGTTTTTGACGACGGCACCTATCACTCGAGCATGGGCGCCACGATGATCACGGACAACTCTTCAACTTCGCTGCCTGAAGCAACTATCGCGCTCGCTTCCGGCGACCGCACCACGTCGGGCCTGCTTGAAGCGATTGAAGGCGCTCGCAAAAAGCCGGACACCAGCGTGGTCGAGCGCGTGGCCCGCGAAGGCGATCTGCTGGCGCTGATCAGTAAAGTGGGAATCACGCTGCTGAGTTCCTCAACCCTCGAACAAACACTCGAACAGATCGTTTCGCTCGTGTTCGAGGCGGTGCCTGCCGATCGTTGCCTGCTGATGATGCGCGATGAAGGCAGCGAAGAATTACGAGTGGCGGTAGCGCGTTTGCGCGATCGCGTTGGTGAGGTCGGAGAAATTCGCGTCAGCCGCAACGTGATGGACGAAGTTGTTATTCGTGGGAAGTCAGTGCTGACGTCAGACGCGCAACACGATCCGCGCTTTGCCAGCGGCACTGTCGTTCTGCAGGGAGTCAGGTCGGTGCTCGCTGTGCCCCTCGGAGTTTCGGAGAAAGTTTTCGGCATCATCTATGCTGATTCGCCAATCGCGGAAGGAAGATTTACCGAAGACCATCTCAAAGTTTTAACTACGCTCGCGTCCGTCGCGGCGATTCGGGTCGAAAACGCGCGGTTGACGGAAGCACGTTTTCAACAGGAACGGCTGGAGCGTGAACTGCAACTCGCGATGGAAATTCAGCAGCGCTTTCAACCGACGGCGCCGCCCGTAGTGCCCGGCTATGAGTTTCAGGGAATCAGTTTCCCCTGTTATGAGATCGGCGGAGATTATTACGACTTCATTCAGCGCGACGACGGCCGTTTGGTGATTGCCCTCGGAGACGTTTCGGGCAAGGGCACTGCGGCGGCGCTTTTGATGTCGTCGTTACATGCGGCGATTCATGCGCAGACCGGCTCACACGATACCCTCGTCGAAACAATTTCAGCAGTGAATCGTTACCTCGCCGATAACATTCCTTCGAACCGTTTTGTCACCCTCTTCTATGCTGAACTCGATCCGGAGTCGGGCGCCGTGTCGTTTCTGAATGCGGGCCATAATCCACCGCTGATCGTTCATGCGGCGGGGACCGTCGAACAGCTCGCCTCGGGCGGCCTGCCTCTCGGAATTAACGCCGATGCAGACTACCGCGAAGGCCGGACGACCCTGCAGATGGGCGACGTGCTGGTTATTTATTCCGATGGCGTTACGGAGGCGGCGAGTCCGAACGGCGAGGAGTTTGGGCCAACCAGACTTTACGAAGTGGTCTCGCGAAACGTGGAAGCTTCGGCGGCGGGCATTCGCGATCGAATCGAGTCGGCACTAACTAAATTCTCACAGGGCACACAAGCCGCCGACGACATCACGCTCGTGATCGTCAAACGGCAAACGGAAACAAAACAACTCTCCGCGAGCGGCGCCCGGTAAACTTCACCATGTTAATTGCCAGAAATCAGCTTGGCCCCCCAGTTTCGAGCGCTTCAGTCAGTAGCCTTCCCCTGCAGCAGCGCGTCGCAAGCGAGCGTCTGCGGGCCGGCATCATTGCACATCGCGAATGAAGCTCCCGGATACATCGTCACGCCGGCAAACTCGCCTTTAGCACTGATGATGTAAAAGTTAATTCCAAAGTTTGGATTGCCCTTACTGTTCAGCAGCCGCTTCTCGATCGTGTTTGCCTTGATGCGACGCAGCGCCTCCATGCCCGCGTCTTTCGGATGGCGGCCGCGGCGAATCTCCTCGACGATCAGGAAGGAGCAGAGGTTGTACAGATTCGCTTCGCCACGCCCGGTTGAGCCGGCGGCGCCGACTGCGCCGTCGACGTATAGCCCCGCGCCCAGGATGGGAGAGTCGCCGACGCGCCCGGGAATTTTCCACGCCAGTCCGCTCGTGGTAGTGACGCCGCAAATCTCGCCTTTGGAATTGATGCCGTCGCAGTTGATCGTGCCGTAGTAGTGTTCGCGATCGATGAGTCCCTCATCGACCATTTTCATTCCTTCACGATGCCAAACCTCTGCGCGCGTTTTTGGATCCAGATAGTGTGAAGGATCGGTGCGGCGCTTCCACTCCAGCCAGAGCTCCCGCGAATGATCGGTGTTTAGATCGTCTTCGATCTTGAAACCCAGGTTGCGCGCAAAGCTCTGCGCGCCTTTGCCGACCAGCAGGTGATGGTCCGTAGTTTCCAGCACTGCCTTCGCCACCAGAGACGGCGTGCGCACGCCTTCGAGAGCGGCCACTGCGCCGGCGCGTTTCTTTGGCCCATGCATGCACGACGAGTCGAGCTGGACCACGCCGTCCGCGTTCGGCAGGCCGCCGTAGCCAACGCTATCGTCGAGCGGATCAAGCTCGACAATATTCACTCCGGCGATCACCGCATCAAGCACGTCCGAGCCCTGCGCGATCATCGTGAATGCCTTCTGCACGGCAGTCATGTCCCCACCGTTCTTGAAGCGATTACCATTCGCCGACGACACCACAACCGGCTTGACGCTGCTCTGGACCATGATGTTCGGGAACTGGAGCACTGACGATTTCGCGCCCGCCAGCGTAAGCCCCGCGACTGCGCTCGTGCGGATGAAGTCGCGGCGTTTGATTGGTTCAGTCATAGGTTCCTCGAATGAAATTCAATGCAGTTCAGAGTTTAGAGTACAAGCTTTAGCTTGCTGTCGTTGGAGACATACCCCCATCAAATATCCCACTTTTTGCCATAATCCAAAACCGGATACTGTTTCCAAATCTTTTCCGCTTTAGTTTTGCCAACACTATCAAGAAAGATTCGCGCACTCGACCACGGCCAGTTCTGCCAAAGCCGGACGTAGCCATGGTGGACGGGATTGTGATGGACATAGTTCAACGTTGCCCAGAAGTGGCGTTCAGATTTGATGGGGCACTCGAAACAGTTATACCAAACCTGACGCCCGCGCTGATTGTCCTGGCCGTTCCAGGTGAAAGATGACCGACCATGAAATAACCCCAAGCCGTGGAGGAGATCGTCAATTCGTTCGGTTTTGACGATCAGGTGGTAGTGATTTGGGAGAATGCACCAGCCGTGGATCGCTAAACAGAAACCCTCGCAAATCTCAAGGATGTCTGCTTCACACTGCGTTATGCGTTCCGGACCAGCTCCGATAATCGCCGCATGCTCGAAACAGGCTGCGGAGATTAGGTATTGATGAACTCCTTTGAGATGTAGATGCGGCGGAGAGTGCCACGGAAGTTTGCGTCCTCGGCGAAGGGCGAGTGCTTCTTGACGCTGTACTGCCGTAAGCTTTCGCCAGTTGTACATTTTAGCTAGGTTGATTGACGGCGAACGAGCAAGCTAAAGCTTGTACTCTGAACTTCGACATTTATTCCAAGCTCTCCTTAATCCGCTCAGCAGTCTTTGGTCCAATGCCATCGACGAGTTCGAGTCCGCCGCCGGCCACGAATTTCCGCAACTCTGCGAGCGAAGAGACTTTGAACTTTTGATGAAGCAGGGCCGCAGTCTTAGGGCCGACGCCGGGAATATCCAACAGGTCGAGCACGCTCTCCGGTGTTTCGGCAATGAGCCTCTCCCACGCGTCAAACGTGCCGCGATCGAGGAGGTCGATAATCTTTCCCGCGATTGCTTTGCCCACGCCCGGAATCGCCTGCAAGCCGGCAATGCCTTGCTCTGCCGCAATCTTCTGCAAAGGCGTGGGCCAGGTTTCGAGGGCCTCAGCCGCATTTCGATATGAACGCAGCCGAAACGGATCGTCGCCGCGAATATCCATTAGCGCAGCGAGGCGGTAAAACTTTCGGGCGATTGTTTCGTTGTCCACTCTTGTTGACGTGTCAGATATTTTCTTAATAGGAAGGCTCAGTCTACTGCGAGGATAAGGCGAGATCAAAGAGTCCGCCGGGAATTCCTGCTTCATCAGGCAACAATCATGGTGCCGGTGCCGCTGTCGGTGAAAATCTCGGTAAGTAGTGCGTTACGCGTGGTGCCGCTAAGGATGTGAGCGCTGTGCACGCCGCGCCGGAGCAGCGCGGTAATGCTCTGCAGCTTGGGGATCATCCCGCCGGTGGCCGTGCCGTCGTTAATCATCGCTTCAGCTTCATCCATCGTGAGTCGTGAAAGTTTCGTATCAGGTTCGCCCGGACGCAGGTAGATGCCGTCGACGTCTGAGAGCAGGATCAACTTTTCCGCTTTCAACTGCGCAGCGATTTCCGCGGCTATCGTGTCGGCGTTGATATTAAACACCGTGCCTTCCTCGTCGGCGCCGAGCGAAGAGACAACCGGCAAATAACCTTGATCGAGCAAGACGGTAAGCAGGCGCGAGTTGATCTTTACCACATCGCCGACGTGGCCAAAGTCGACTTGCGAACGTTCGCCGGTTTCACGATTCAAGATCTCTTTAGGCGGCCGTCGCTCAGCGTGCACGATGTTGCCGTCAACTCCCGAGAGACCCACGGCTTCGATCCCGCGGTTGCGCAGGGCGGCGAGAATGTCGGTATTGATCTTGCCGGCGAAAATCATCTTCGCCATCTCGAGCGTGGCATCGTCTGTAACGCGCCGCCCCTCGATGATGGTTTGCTCGATGCCCATCCGCGACGCCAGCTCGCTCAGTTGTTTGCCGCCGCCGTGAATGACGCAAATTCGAATGCCCACCTGATGCAGCAGGGCGAGCTCTTCCGCCAGCGAGCTCAGGTTTTCTTGACCTTCCGTAGCTTTACCTGAAAGCTTGACGACAAACGTCTGCCCCTGGAATCGTTGGATGTAGGGCAACGCCTCGCGCAAAAGATCGAGACGTAACTGATCGCCGACTTCGTTGGTGTTAGTCATTATCTTTCAAAGTTTTAAGTTCTGAGTTCTAAGTTCTGAATGTCAGATTCGAGTTCCAGTAAAACTCAAAACTCAGAACTCAGAACTCAAAACTTTCATAATGATCGCTTTCTGTGCGTGCAATCGATTCTCCGCTTCATCGATCACGACCGCAGTCGGCGAGTCGATGACGCCGTCGGTAACGATCACATTGCGTCGCACCGGCAGACAATGCATGAAGATGGCGCGCTTCGTTTGGGCCATCTTTTCCTCGTCGACAATCCACTTCACACGATATTGAGCACGCTCCTCGATTTCTCTTTCCGCTCTACCGTAAAACTGCCTCGCGCCCCAGCTCTTGGCATAGATGACTTCGGCGCCGGCAAACGCCTGGTCGATATCGTTGGTTACTTCAACACTGCCGCCCGCTTTCGCCGACTGTTCCCGAACAGTCTTCATCAATTCATCGTCGAGTTCATATCCGCGTGGATGCACAATCACCACCTCGTGACCCATCTGCGCGGCGGCCAGTGCGAAACTATTCGGCACCGCCATCGGCAAAGGCTTCGGGTGCCAGGCCCAGGTGAGCACCGTTCGTTTGGGGGCCGCGCCGAGCTTTTCGCGTATCGTCATCATGTCGGCGAGCGCCTGACAGGGATGATGCATGGCGGATTCGAGGTTGATGATTGGCACGATGGAATATTTGGCGAAAGCGTTGAGCACCGGATCGGTCCGCTCTTCTTCCCAATTCCCGAGCGCGGCAAACGTGCGCACCCCAATCGCCGCGCAGTAACGACCCAGTACGCGAACAAACTCCGCCACGTGTTCAGTCTTGTCGCCATCCATTACCACGCCTTCGCGATGTTCGAGCGTCCAACTCGATCCGCCCGGCTCAAGCACCACCGCGTTTCCGCCCAGCTCGTAAATACCAACCTGCATTGATGCGCGCGTGCGCAAACTGGGATTGAAGAACACGAGCGCAACAGACTTGCCCTGGAGGAACTGCGATTGATTGCGCTCCTGCTTGAATCGCAACGCTGAATCGATCAGCGCTTCCAATTCGTCGCGCGAGCAGTCAGCAGTTGTTAGAAAGTCTTTCATAACGACGAATGCCGCTCGAGCAGTTTAGAGTACAACCGGCTTTGCCCGAAAAGTGTCAATGGGCTGAGTAGGCTGCCCCAAGCCAGAAGCCCGCGCGTTAGCAAGGGCTCGGGTTTCTGCCGGAATTTCGATCTTGAGCCCTCCCTAACGGTCGGGCTTCTGCTTGGCCAGAACCCGCCGAACCATTTTTCGCGCAAAGTCAGTACAACCTTTAGGTTGCCTCTTCCGCGACCACGCAAGCTAAAGCTTGTACCCTAAACTTCCGAAGACCTTGAAAAAAGAGGCTTCGCCAAGCCATACAAACTGATCAGCAGCCAGAACGCTTCCATCAAAAAAGCCGAGAGATTAAAACGAAACCTCAACGAGACGATCACCAGCACGGCGCCGATCGTGTTCAATAACAAGTAGCTAAACGCGGAACTGGACAGTTTCTCGAGTTGCAAAAGCAGATACGCGATGACCATTAGCAGCACACCAATATTGCCGACTAGATCGAACCAACTGTAATTCAAGTGAAGCCTCCCAGATTGTCTTTCGTATTCACAACTCTGCCCGCAGTCAAATCGAATCACAAATTACCTTTAGCGCATCCACGAACACATCCACCTCCGCCTGTTGCAGACAAAGCGCGGGCAATAGTCTAATCACTTTCGGATCGCTTGACGTGCCCGTGATGATCTTGCGATCGAGTAAAGCTTTGTGAACCGGCGCCGCTTTGCCGCTGAACTCCAAACCGAGAAGAAAGCCGCATCCTCGCACAGCAACCACCTGGTTGATTTCTTTCAGACGGCGGCGCAGATACGCTTCAACCGTCTTGACGTTCCGGAGCATTTCATCTTTCTCAATTGCCTCCAGAGTCGCCGTAACGGCAGCCATCGCAATCATGCCACCGCCGAAAGTCGTCCCGAGATCGTTCTCTTTGATGCGCGCGCTGATTCGCTCTGTTACCAGACAAGCACCAACAGGGATGCCACTGCCGAGCGCTTTCGCGAGGGTGATAATGTCGGGCACGACGTGCGCTCCCGCTTCCCCCCCGGCGAAGAACCAGTCGCCGGTCCGACCAATCCCTGTTTGTACTTCGTCGTAAATCAAAACGATGCCGCGTTCGTCGCATAGTTCGCGCAACGCCAGAAAGAATTCGGGTGGTGAAGTCCGTACACCGGCCATCGACTGAATCGGTTCGAGCATGATCGCCGCGACAGTTTCATCTGCAACCGCGCGCACAGATTCAATATTTCCAAACTCAGCTTCGAGATGTCCGGGTACGTTTGGTTCACCCAGCTCGCGGTACTTTCCTAAAAAGGTGGCGCTGATTGAATCAGCGGTGCGTCCGTGAAAACCGCCGGAGAAGGTGATGATGTTCGCGCGCGCAGTCGTCAGGCGCGCCATGCGCATGGCGTTCTCATTCGCTTCCGTGCCCGAATTGCAGAAGAAGGCTTTCGCGAGTTCCGTTGGTGCAACCGAAACCAATTTCTCAGCCGCGCGCGCGCGCGCTTCCGAGTAAACCAGATTGGAATAGAACAACAACTTCGCCGCCTGCGCTTGAATTGCCGCGACTACGCCGCTGTGCGAATGGCCCGTGCCCGCGACTGCATGGCCGCCATAAAGATCTAAATACTTCTCGCCCTCGCTGGTGTAGATCCAAACCCCCTCGCCGCGTTCGGCAACGATGGGCATCTTCTTGTACGTCGCGAGCTGATATCGTTCTTCGATCGCTACCACGTCTTTCGAGGTTGATTGAGTTTCAATAGCCATGTTAATTAATCGCCAAGACGCCAAGAGCCAAGGACAAGAATTAGCCGCGGATGAACGCTGAGACTCGCGGGTATGATTAGACTGTTTTGCATTATGCTTTGCTCTGATTCGCGTGGTCCGCGTTAATCCGCAGCCCAAATTTTCCGGGCGCTCCGGGCGTCTTCGGTTCGCTTACGGATTCGTTCCCACCAGCATCAAACCCGTTGTCTCATCCAGTCCAAACATCAGGTTCATGTTTTGCACCGCTTGTCCGGCAGCGCCTTTCACTAAATTGTCGATCGCGGAAAATACGACCACGTCGCGCCCGCGAGTTGCGAAACCAAGATCGCAGAAGTTTGTAGTCTTCACCCAATTGATGTCCGGTGAGCCTTTCACCAGTCGAACAAAAAACGATTCTCGATAAAACTCCGCGAACATCGAATGCAGCCGCTCCTCGGCTAACGATTCCTTGGCCTCGACATAGATCGAAGCAAAGATGCCACGCGAAACCGGAAGCGAATGCGTCATGAAAACTAATCCACTCTGCCAGTCACCAACGCGTTTAAGCTCCTGTTCGATCTCCGGCACGTGTTGATGCGTGAAAGGCTTGTAAGCGTAAAACGAATTCATGCGTTGCGGATGATGCGTATTCGCGGCGGCCTTCGCGCCGGAGCCGGACGATCCGGTCTTGGCATCGACAATCACGCGTTCGCTGATGAGGCCATGCGCGACGAGGGGCGCGAGTCCCAGCAGCGTCGCGGTAGCAAAGCAGCCAGGATTTGCAATCAGCCGCGCACCACGGATGGCTTCGCGATTCGTCTCCGTCAGACCATAAACAAATTCCGTTTGCGACTGCATGGCGGTGTGAGCGAGACCGTAATGCTGTTCGAAGATATTCGGGTCGCGCAGCCGAAAGTCACCCGACAGATCAATCGCCTTCACATTCGCAGGCAGTAACGGCGCCACAGCCATTGCCTGTCCGTGCGGCAACGCCAGAAAAACGCAATCCAAATTCGCGATCTCAGCGGTGTCTTCGGGAGCGCGCCGGAAGTGCAGGTCAGTTAACCCCAAAAGATTTCGATGCACTTCGCTGACCAGTTTGCCGGCCTGCTCGTTTGCGGTGACAAAAACAATTTCGACGTGGGGATGGAAAAGCAGAATACGCAGCAGTTCCGAGCCACCGTAACCGGAACCGCCGTAGATCGCGACGCGAAGTTTCGCGTTTCGAGTTTCGAGTTTCGAGTTCATATTACAGCGATGCCAATATCTGTTGTTTCAATTTCTTGTGGGACCGGGGAACTCGAAATCCGAAAACCGAAACGCGAAACTTTAGATCCGACCAGTTCGAAAAGTCGTTCCCCGTTCCGTCGCGCGTTTGCAGCAGGCACAGCGAATTCTTGCTCGATAAAATCCTGGCCCATCTGCGAATCGGTAACCGACCCGGCGATCACGTCTATCTCAATCCCGCGCCGGCGCAGTAGCTCGATTCCGCCCCACGCGCCGACGTAGTCCGACGCACAAAAGACGAGCCCGGCGGTAGCGTCGCGCAATTCCATATCTTCGAAAACCGAGTCGACCGAGTAC
>DASYMB010000337.1:0-6680 GCA_036009285.1 Pyrinomonadaceae bacterium
GGGAGAAACTGCGCGTCGTAGCGCAGACCCGCGTTGATAGTCAGATGGGGCGTGGGTTTCCATTCATCCTGCACGAAGAATCCCAGGTTGTGATTCGGCTGAAACTGCGCCGTAGCTCCAAAGGCCTGCTGGAAAGTCGAATAACGCCCGCCGAGAAAATTGGTAAGCGAGGAAAAGGAATACACTCCCTGAATAGCGCCGGGAAAAACTATGTTCACCCGATCAAGCAGATAGTCGGCGCCGGCTTTGAACGAATGTGCGCCGCGCTGCACAGTAACAGTATCTACAGCTTCGACGGTGTTGAGGTCACGTTCGGTAGGCGAAAAGGTTGCGGTGCCAAAGTTTGCCACGCCGGAAATATTAACGGCGGGACCAACCGCATCGTTAACGGGCGCGCGCAGACGGCTGTGGGTGTACTGGAAGCGCGCCTCGTTAATAGTATGAGATGAAACGGTAGTGACCTCGCTTGCAGTGATAGTTTGATCGCGATCCCGCAATGCGGTTCCACGACTGACTGCATTCAGCCCGCCGACATTTCGCGAATTGATGCTGCCAATCTGGTAAAGACCATAGCGCGCTGAAAACTGATTAGCGGGATTGATCTGGTGATCGAGGCGAAAGAGCAGGTTAGTGGTATCGAAACCGGTGGGTACGAGGCCAGTCGACAGCAGCGGTCCGCCATACCGACTTGCGGCGAGGCGAGTATTGATCGCGGTGAGGTCTGCCGGCGAGATCGTGATCACAGTTGCGTTGTTGAGTTGGGTCTGTTCAAAGTTTGAAAAAAAGAAAGTCCGGTTTCTAACGATTGGACCACCTAAGGTGATTCCATACTGGGCCTGTGTCAACGGATCTTTTCCTGGCGAAAGCGGATTGCGAGCGTCGAAGCGCTGGTTGCGCAGGAAGCCGTAGAGCCGCCCGTGATAAACGTTCGTTCCCGACTGCGTGACGATATTGATGAAGCCTCCCGAGGCGCGGCCAAACTCAGCGATGCCACCGGAGGTGATGACTTCGAATTCACGAATAACCTCCTGACTGAAAAACGTTCCCGGCAGATCCGCTGCATCGTCGTTTGCCGAAAGGCCGTCCACCACCATTCCATTATTAATGAACCGCTGCCCGGTTATTGAAAGTCCGGTACCGGGAACGGCGGAGGTTTCGGGGAACCGTTGATTCGCAACCGGGTTGCTGCGCGTGACGCCTGGTGTCAGCGCGGCGAGGTCGAGATAGTTGCGGCCGTTTAGTGGCAACGATTCAATGTCGCGGGGCAGTACAGTTTCAGCTAACTGGGTGCGAGCAGTTTCCACTACTGCGACTTCCCCGGGCACCATGACGTTCTCGCTTACACCGCCGACAGTGAGGTTCAATTGCAGATCAACGGCCTGGCCCACTGTCAACGTAATTTGCCTCGCGAGTTTATCGAAGCCCGGACTGTCGACGGTGATGCTGTAGGTACCGACGGGAAGATTTGCGAAACGGTAGCGCCCTTCGCCATCGCAGATCACAACGCGTTGCTGATTGGTTTCAAGTTTCATTGCCGTGACAGATGCGCCGCGCACCAGGCCGCCGTTAGGATCCTGGACGCGTCCGCTCAAACTTGCGGAAGCGACCGTTTGTTGGGCGAGTGCGCGAAATGAACCGCCTAAAAATTGCGGCGCAACTGCCAAAAAAAACAGCGTCGCCGCGAAAGAGCAGACGCGTAAGACCGCTGCCATATTGATTCGCATAATTTCCTCTTGACTCAATGATGCTGCGATTAAGACATAAGGGCGCGATGACTTGATCGAGGGCCCTGGCAGACACCCGATCGACACCGATTCACTATCCGGAAGTGAGCAGACTCAGCGTCGTAAGAAGTTCTCGTGTTGTGATTGGTCTAGCTTAGCAAGAGGCGCTGGGTGGACCACGAGGACGCGAGCGTAATAGGTATGCGCTCGCCGCAGAGGTGGTTGTGAGTGGAATCGGGATGAAGTGTCTTGGCGGATGGACCGCATGGCTCCCGCTGGTGAGCAACGAAACCTCGCGTGGCCGGGGCTGTCGAAAAATGCCGGTGGTGCCGGTGCAGCAGCCAACGGGACACGGCCTCGCCATTGAAGCGCCGTGCACCGCAGTGGCGGGAACTTTCGAGGATGTCCTAAAGAGGAAGGCGGGAACAGAATTGTCCGGTGCAGCCGCTGCTTCCGACGAAATCGCGACGACGGTGATTCCATCCACAGTGGTCTCATCGTCAGCTATCCGGGCGTCGTTACTCTTACTCGATCGCAATCCACACATCGGCTCCGGCGCGGGCTGCGGGCGACGTTTTAAGCTGACTCCTGAGTTGCAATGTCCCTGCTGGCCCACGCAGCAGGCCATCGCGCCTGCTCCAGAGACTGCCGCAGCGGCGAGCGGCGCCAACGACGCGAAAAACGACAACACGAGAGCTGCGCCGATACCCGCTCGCGCGAACATCTTTGCGAGATAGACTACCCCAGCGCCACTTCGTTTCATTTGCATCATCAGACTGAATGTTTCGCGGAACTGTGATTATGTCACTCGCAAACTGGTTGGGCAATCTTTCCGGGGGCCAGTGAACGGCAATACTCAGGATGATAGTGAACCAATTTCTTTTTTCTCTGTGCGTCCTCTGCGTGCTCTGTGCCTCTGTGGTGAGCAATCGTCACAAAGAATCACCACGGAGACACAGAATACACAGAGGACGCACAGAGATTAGTTCAAGGGCACCACCCTCGTGGCCACTTTTTTGAGTGAATCCTTTTTCTCATTGGTTAATATCCTCTATTATCTGGCGGATGGTCACTCGATGTTGGATTCATCCGCGATAAGGAAAAAAAGGCATTGTGAAAGACCTGATGGCTCTCTCTCCAGTTGTTCTCGAAGGTCAGCACGTGCGCCTGGTTCCACTGTCGCCGGCGCATGAAGAATCGCTCGTCGCTGCTGCCGCCGATGGCGAGCTTTGGAACTCCGCCTTCACCCTCGTGCCCACGGGCGACACCATGGCCGCTTACATCGCTGCCGCGCTCGAGGCGCAGGCGCGCGGACAGGAGCTTCCATTCGTGATCATCCGAAAGTCGTCGGGCGAGGACCACGTCGTCGGCAGCACCAGGTTTTACTTGATCGATCGCGAGAACCGGCATCTCGAAATCGGCTATACCTGGTTGGCAGCGAGTGCGCAACGCACTCGGGTGAATACCGAAGCGAAGCTCTTGCTCCTAACCCACGCCTTTGAAAGCTTGCGCTGCATTCGCGTGGCGTTAATCACAGATGTTCTAAATCAACAGTCGCGGACCGCCATCCTGCGGCTCGGAGCAAAACAGGAAGGCATTCTCCGCAATCACCTGATCATGCCCGACGGCCGTTATCGTGATTCAATCTACTTCAGCATCGTCGAAGCAGAATGGCCCCAGGTAAAAGCCGGGCTTGAAGCGAGGCTTGAAAGATAAAACTCATGCAAAAACCAGCAGCAGACGAATACGCCCCCGGTTATCAAAAATATTTTGACTTAGTATCAGCAGGTGATTATCTGAGTCTGCTAAGGCAAAACTCAATAGAAACGATCCATGTTTTTGAAAGTGTTCCGGAAGAAAAACTTGACTATAAATATGCAGCAGGAAAATGGACTGTCAAAGAACTGTTGATGCACATCATTGATACTGAAAGGGTCTTTTCTTATCGAGCGCTGGTTGCCGCCAGAGGCGATACGACTACGCCGCTTACAAGAATGGATGAAGAATTGTATGCCCGGAATGTTGACGTCTCGCGCCGGTCGTTACAAAGTTTGATTGCAGAATTTAAGGCTGTTCGAGCTTCGACCGAACAGTTATTTGAGAATGTTACCGAGGCCCAAAGCAGGTTGCGGTGTAACATCGTAACGCATCCGATGACGGCGCGCGCGATAGGTTACTTTTTGATCGGGCATGTGCAGCACCATCTGAATATTTTAGCAGAAAGATACCTATAGAGTTCTTAAGCAGCGATGAGTAGAACAAACCATGTCTTTTTGGAGTGCGGTGATCTGTCACCGCTTTGGTCGGCTGCGACCTGTCGCAATCTTTATAGAATGAAACCGATGCGCGAAGCGGCGTCAAGTCGCCGAAGGCAAAAGCGGTGACAGGTCGCCGCACTCCAAAGAGAGACCGTCGTTAAGAGTGAACGGGGATATGAAGTTATACGTTCAGACTTTCTTACTTTTATTTAGCCTCTGCGCGCTGGTCCAGGCGCAGCAGTCTCCAACTCCTTCGCCGAGCCCGGCGGGCGCGAGCGCGCGACCATCGCCGGTGGCAACTCCGAGTGTGGAGGAGGTAGGCGAGGGTGAAGTTCTGCACATCTCGTCGAACCTTGTTTCTGTTCCAGTCAGCGTGATGAATCGCCAGGGTCAATATGTGGTGGACCTGCACCGGCAGGATTTCCGTGTTTACGAAGACGGCAAGGAGCAAACGATTGTTCACTTCAGTAATGTAGACCAACCGTTTTCCGTGGTCCTACTAATCGATACCAGCGGCTCGACGGCGCCGTTCATCGATCAAATCAAAGGCGCCGCCAAAGCGTTTCTCGAACAGTTGCGACCTTCAGACACGATCCGCCCGGTTTACTTTCATGGAGAGATAAAGCCGCTCACTGCCGCGGGCGTCAACGATCCGAAACTGTTTAGCGCCGCGATTGATCAGATTGAGCCGGGGCCGGTAAACATGGGCACGAGGTTGTATGACGCGGTTGCCTTCGGCCTCGGCGCGCTAAAGCCCGTGGCCGCGCGCAAGGCCATCGTTCTGATCACTGACGGAGAAAATACCTGGGGCAAAGCCACGATGAAGGGCACGCTCCGAGAAGCTGAAGAGTCAGACATCATCGTTTACACGCTCCAGTATGGCGACCTGCTGCCGCAAAAATATCTACAGCAGTTGGCCGATAAAACCGGAGGGCGCTACTTCAAGGGCGGCGATACGAATTCGATCAGGCAATCGTTCGTTGCAGTCGCAGAAGAACTTCGCCGGCAGTATGTGCTCGGGTATCACCCGAGCGAACCTGCGCGAGGCGGTGTCAGAAAAATAAGAGTCAAAGTAAATCGCGCGCACGTAGCAGTGAGGGCGCGCGGGTCTTATACCTACGGCCAAGACGCCTCCCGCAATGATTAAGACTAAAGTTATTAAACGTTTCTAACGCGCAAGGTCCGAACGAGATGCAAAGCCCCGGCCAGCTTCACGAATCCGACGACAAGAACAATCCCACGGTCATCGATCCCGTTTGTGGCATGAGCGTCGATCCTGATTCGGCCGCCGGCTCGTTCGAACACAAAGGCCAGACCTATTACTTTTGCAGCAAGCATTGTTTGGAGAAATTTAGAAACGATCCTGCAAGCTTCATCGACAAGTCATCCCAGCCGGCGCGGAGTCAGAACCACGTGCGTGAGCGGGTGGCGTTTGCGACCGAGGACGCTACGAACGAGACTGCGCCGGTCGCTGACGCTTCCGCTTCTGACAAGAATGGCCCGGTCGCTACCGCTCGCGGTTCTGACAGGAGCCAGGTCGCTGACGCTTCCGCTTCTGACAAGATCACCTATACCTGCCCGATGCATCCTGAAATTGTGCGCGATGCTCCGGGCAGTTGTCCAATTTGCGGCATGGCGTTGGAGCCGCGAACAATCTCGCTTGATGACGAAGAGAATCCCGAGCTTGTCGAAATGTCGCGTCGCTTCTGGGTGAGCGTTGCACTTACAGTTCCGTTACTCGTAATCGGCATGAGCGAACTCGTTCTCGGCGCGGATCTCGAACGGATTCTGCCCACGCGAGTCTGGAGCTGGGTCGAGTTGGCGTTGGCCACGCCGGTTGTGCTCTGGGGTGGCTGGCCCTTCTTCGTTCGCGGTTGGCAATCGATCAAGACTCGCAACCTGAACATGTTTACGCTAATCGCGCTCGGTGTAAGCGTCGCCTATATCTTCAGCGTTGTAGCAGTATTGTTCCCCGAGCTTTTTCCGATTTCATTTCGTGATGCGTCAGGGCAAGTCCCGGTTTACTTTGAAGCCGCGGCGGTCATTACCACGCTGGTCCTATTGGGCCAGGTGCTCGAGTTGCGCGCGCGCAGCCGCACCGGCGCCGCCATCAAAGCGCTGCTGGGCCTGGCGCCGAAAACCGCCAGGCGGGTTCGCGACGACGGTGGGGATGAAGACGTTCCCCTGGACCAGGTCAAGCGAGGCGATCGATTGCGAGTGCGGCCCGGCGAGAAAGTGCCCGTTGACGGAGTCGTGCTCGAAGGTAGCAGCGCGGTGGACGAATCGATGGTTACAGGAGAACCGATCCCGGTTGAGAAACGTCCGGGCGACCGCGTGATTGGAGCCACGGTGAATACTAACGGCACCTTCATCATGCAGGCGGAACGCGTGGGCGCGGAAACGTTGCTGGCGCAAATTGTTCGGATGGTTGCCGAGGCGCAACGCAGTCGCGCGCCGATCCAGAGGCTCGCCGATCGCGTCGCGGCGTATTTCGTTCCCGCCGTAGTCCTGATTTCAATCGCGACCTTTATCGTCTGGTCCATTTTCGGGCCCGAGCCGCGCATGGCGTATGGTTTAGTCAATGCAGTGGCCGTTTTAATCATCGCCTGCCCTTGCGCCCTCGGACTGGCCACGCCGATGTCTATCCTCGTGGCGACGGGAAAAGCCGCGCAGAGCGGAGTGCTTTTCAAGACTGCCG
>DASYMB010000338.1:0-5445 GCA_036009285.1 Pyrinomonadaceae bacterium
AAAACGTAGGGAGACATCTCGATGTATTGTTCAGCTTGTGGTACACCGCTCGCGCCCGGTCTTAGTTATTGCAATCGTTGCGGCATGAGCTTGAAGGAACCGAGCAACACAAAATCGGACCCGATTGCGGCTTACCTAACGGCGATCTCTATTGTCGGCATTGCCGGTTTGGCCCTCATGCTGGGCGGTGCGATTGCGCTTCGGAACGGCGCCCAATTTCACGAGGACATCGTTGGCATCTTCATGCTGATGACCTTCTTGATCGTCGCCATGGTCGAAGTTTTTCTATGCCGGCAGCTATCGCGAATCACCCGGACCGCTGAGAAGCGACAGTCTCTCGAGTCACCTGTACCAGCGAGTGAACTTCGCGCGCCGCAAGCGCGCCGGCTTGCGGAACCAGTTTCCAGTGTCACTGAAAATACCACCCGCACGCTGGAATACTCGCGCAATGAGCCTTTGAGCTAGCGAACTCATGAATCCGGACGGCTTCGAAAAACAGGAGGAATTAACCGTGAAGAAACTTGTGCTGCTAATGATCCTGATTGCGCTCGTGGCCGGCTGCCATCGAATGCACCATGAGATTCGCGGCTCAGGCAAAGTGCAGAGCGAGAAGCGGGACGTCGGTTCCTTTACTTCAATTTCAGCCGAAGGAGCTTTTGATATTCACGTCGTCTGTCAAAAACCGCAAAGCCTCGAGATTGAGGGCGACGACAATATATTACCGCTGGTCAGTACCGAAGTTTCCAACCACGTGCTCCACATCAAAAACGTTCGCGGGTATTCCGTCTCTCGGCCTATAACTCTGAAAATCTCAGTGCCGGATATTGAGGGCGTCGCTTCGTCGGGAGCGGGAGCGATTGAAGTTTCCGGACTGAAGAACGAAAAGTTTGAAATTGATGCCAACGGCGCGCCAACAATCAGAGCGGTGGGAGAAACCAAGCTCTTGATCATAGACGCCAATGGCGCCGGGAATATCGATACTCACCGGCTGCGCGCGGCCCGGGTTGAAGTCGACTCGAAAGGAGTTTCCACTGTCGAGGTCTATGCCGGCGAAGAACTCGACGCAACTGTCTCCGGACCATCAAATGTTATCTACCACGGTAACCCGGTCGTACACCAGACGGTGAATGGGCCAGGCAGTGTCGATAAAAAAGAATCCGAAGGAAGTTAGTTGTTCCTGGTGTAAAGCAAACTGTTAGTTTGCTATCGGTTTCGTTACCACTTAGTTGAGTCTACACTACGCTACGCAAACTAACAGTTTGCTTCACGTTTTCTGATTCGCCGTCATCGCCGCAGCCTGAGATATTTTTCTGTTGACATTCCCCTCCCTGGTGAAAGACTATTTGCAATTATCGAAAGGAGCATATTCCACTAATGACCTATGTTGTTGTTGAGTTATGCGTTGACTGCAAATACACCGACTGTGCCGCGGTGTGCCCGGTCGAAGCGTTTCACGAATTGCCTGACCGCCTCTACATTAACGCCGACACTTGCATCGATTGTGATGCCTGCGTGCCGGAGTGTCCTGTCGAAGCAATCTTCGCTGATAATAATGTGCCGGAAAATTACGCCCACTGGACCCAAATCAATATCGACGAAGCACCAAACTATCCTGTGATCAGCGCGAAGATTCCCGCCCTGCATGGACCAAGCTGTACTGGACCAGAAGAGTAACTTCAGTAGCCAATCTTGAAACCGTTAAGAGGCGGGCCGGCAAATGCGGCTCGCCTCTTTGCAGTGGCGACCGGTGTCGCGCTTCACGCTCAATTCCCCTCTTGCTACAATCAAGCCATGAAGGCCGTTGCTTTTTTCGCGATACTTGTTTTCAGTTGCGTTGTGTATTCGCAGTCTGGGCGACGCGCTCGCGAGATCAAGGTTCCGGCGACTCCGGGCGAGCAGGAAGTAAAGGAAGCGAAACCAAAGCCGGAGCACGATGAGCCGCCGCCCGTCACCGCGGAGAAGAACCAGGACTATCGCTGCTCGGAGGACGGGAGCCTCGCAAGAATTCTGGACACAGATGACATTGGCGAGCTGGTTGTCTCTCCGAAAGACGTGGACGTGCGCGCGGTGATAACGGCGAAGCCGAAGCCCTCCTACACAAAGGAGGCCCGCCGAAACGGCATCCAGGGATTTGTCACGCTGAAGGTTTTGCTGTCTGCTCGCGGCAAAATCGATCGCATCAGAGTTATAAAAGGACTCCCAGCCGGACTCACTGAAAACGCGATTCGTGCCGCCTGTAAGATGCAGTTCAAGCCGGCAACAAAAAACGGACAAGCGGTGGCGGTGTGGCTTATCGCCGAATATATTTTTCGCCTGGCTGACTCCTCAATCTTCAGTTCCTAAGCGCTGTAGGACAGGCATTCCTGCCTGTCCTGCCGGTAGTCTTAAAATCAATCGAAAAATCCGGAAATTTCCCATATGTCATTTTTCATTTAGAGCGAACCTGTGAAGGTGTCGGTCCAAAACCGTGGGGTATGGGTTCTGAGATGGTGGATTCAACTTACAACTGCAACAGTTGAATTCTTCTTCGCTCCAGCGGAGCGAGATGTTTATAGCCTCGAGTGCACTCAAATATCTCGCACCATTAGGAGCGAAACCCGGCCTTCGCTCGGGCATGCATTAGCGATTGCGCTTCCACGGAGCGCCGGAGTAAAGAAAGGACCGCCAAGCTATAAACATCTCGCCCCTCTGGGGCAAAAGCGACAAACAACGATCTGTTGCACTTCCAACTTGAATCCGCCGATGACAAATGACCTATGGAAAAATCTCTTCCCACCCGCTACCGCAGTGGTTCTGACAAACCCCGGACAGACAGGAATGTTTGTCCTACATAAGCGGGCAATTGATTGACAGCCGGCAACTCCGGTTTGTAAAGTCTGCAAGTCAACGCGCCGTCTCCTCCGCAATAGTAAGGCCCGGCATTTAGCTGCCTGGGCCAGTCCTGGTTTTCGCCAACGGAAAAGTAAATGAACTTGCGACGTGCTTTTGTTCTCACGGCCTGCTTTGGTTTCCTGCTGGCCGCCGTCTCACTTGCTCCCGTGTCTGCAAAAGATAACTGGACGAGTGTGCGTTCGAAGAACTTTCTGTTGGTCGGGAATGCAAACGAAAAGGACATCCGGCAGGTAGGCGTTCGGCTCGAACAGTTTCGCGAAGTGTTCTCGCGTGTGTTCACGACGATGAACGTCAACTCACCTGTGCCCACGACTGTTATCGTTTTCAAAAACGATGAGTCGTACCGGCCCTTCAAACCCAACGCGAACACCGCCGGATATTTTCAGCCCGGCCCCGACTTAAACTACATCACGCTCAAGCTCGTTAAAGAAATGGGGAGCGAGCAGGATCCGTTTACGATCATCTTCCACGAGTACACGCACCTGCTGGTGAAAAACACGAGCGGGAATGTCCCGACCTGGTTTAATGAAGGGCTCGCCGAGTATTACAGCACCTTCAGCATCACCGACGACCAGAAGGTAGTGATGGGAAGACCCATTGCAAGTCATGTCTACCTGCTCCGCGAAAACAAAATGTTGCCGCTGCGCACGCTGTTTCAGGTGGATCAAAAATCGGCCTACTACAATGAACGCGACAAGCAGAGCATTTTTTATGCTGAGTCGTGGGCGTTGATGCACTACCTGATCCTCGGCAACGAGGGCCAACGCGCGACGCAGATGGGCAAGTTTATGGAGTTGCTGTCTAAGAGCGTGCCGATGGAGCAGGCGTTTCAACAGGCCTTCGCGATGACTTTCGAAAACATGGAGAAGGAGTTGCGCGCATATATTCAGCGCAGTCGCTATCCGATCATCAATGGAAGTTTCACAAACAAAGTGGGCTATGACACGACGATGCAAACGGCGCCGCTCACCGAGGCCGAGGCGCAAGCTTACCTGGGCGACCTATTGCTGCATAGCAATCGCACCGATAGTGAAACTTATCTGCAGAAAGCGCTGAGCCTCGAGCCGAATCTGGCGATGGCCAATGCTTCGCTGGGGATGTTGCGCGTGCGACAGGGTAAGTCGGATGAAGCGCGCAAAAGCCTGGAACGAGCGGTGGCCGCAAGTTCTCAAAATTATTTGATTCACTATTACTACGCCTACGCGCTCAGTCGCGAAGGCAATCGTGACATGCAAACGGTGCTCGGTTTCGCGCCTGAGACAGCGGCAAAGATGCGCGCGGAACTGAAGCGGGCGATCGAGCTGCGCCCTGACTTTCCTGAATCGTATAGCCTGTTGGCTTTCGTAAACCTGGTAACCAACAATGAGCTCGAGGAAACGGTGCAATTGCTCAAGGGGGCACTCGCCAATTCTCCCGGCAGCAATGAGTTAGTTTTCATGCTGGCCCAACTCTACCTGCGCAAGGAAGATTTTAAGGCCGCGCGCCAACTCGTCGATAAGCTCGCTTCCAGTAACGACGAGGAGATGCGGCGGCGGGGCCAGGGTTTGTTGGCCCAGCTTGTTTCGGTAGAAGAGCAACTGGCTCGCATTCACGCGGCGAGAGATGAGCGCGCCGCGAAGTCAGGCAACTCTCCAGTTCTCCGCGAGTCTTCAGATAAAGGCGGACAGGAGGATGTGATCGAGAAATTTGATCCTGCGGCGCCCCTGCGGGAGTCGCTCAGAAAACCTGCCGCTGGGGAGACGCAGGCGCAAGGCACGCTCGCGCGCATCGATTGCGATGCGAAAGCCATTACTTTCGTCGTCAGGATTAATGAACGCTTGCTCAAACTGAGTACCGACAGCTTCCGCCACGTGGACCTGATGAGCTTCAGCGAGGATGCGGGCGGCGAAGTTACCTGCGGACTGCGTAAGCCGGAAAACAATATCATCGTGGCGTATGTACCCTCAATCGATACGCGTCCCAAAGTTGACGGCGTGATCAAGTCGGTAGAATTTGTTCCTGTAGACTTCAAACTGAAACCCTAGCCCCGATAATTTGCCGCGGATGAAGGTGGAGTCACTTTCTCGTCCCGATCCGCGTAGGTCCGCGTTAATCCGCGGAAATTTTCCACACCTGCAATCCACTTCCCTGGTCGCGGGGCGCTTTCGAATAGTCGAAGGCGCCTTTGTTTGCCCGCATCTACTGTCGACAATTCAATTCTATGGCATCATTAGGAAACCAAGGTTCAGGTTTTGGGGAGGCGCCCGATGATTACCTGTCGCAAGATGTCCGCTGCCGATGTTGCCGACGCGTTTGAGATGCTTAGGGTGTTCCTCAATGAGGACGAGCACTACCTTGCCAGCAGCAAAGCTTACGGCGATCGCGGATTCCAGGGACTCAATGACGCGCTCGATCTGTTTCTCGAGCAGCCGGAGCTGGGGTTCGTTTGGCTGGCTTATGACACTAACGGCGTAGGCGGAGTTTGCGTGGTCTGCTATGCAATCTCAACTTCAATGGGAGCTGTCGTCGCGAAGCTCGACGACGTTTCGGTGAAGGCGGATCGGCGGGGCCAGA
>DASYMB010000339.1:0-7154 GCA_036009285.1 Pyrinomonadaceae bacterium
TTCACACACGAAAGGCCGCAGCGCGGCCTGGCCCCTCATGGTCCACGGCGACAAGCAAGCCGCCGGCAATGCGCGGGAGGAAATCCGCAAGAGCTATGAACTCGCGACCGGCACGCGCGTGGAGGTGTCCGGCCTTAATGGCTGGGTCAAGATTGAAACCTCCGCTTCGAAGACAGCCGAGATTTACATTGAACGCTTCGGCGAAAACCAGGAGGTCCTGAATCGTCGCAAGATCATGGTGGAAAATACAGCGTCTGGCCTGATCATCCGCGGCGAAAAGGGCGATGCCGGCCTGCTGTCGCGCATGTTCGGCTCAAAGCCTACGGAACATGTGACGTTGCGGCTTCCGAGACAAATCTCGCTCGTGACCAACGGTGTAAACGGCTCCGTTACTTCGGAGGAGATCGATGGTCCGGTTGAGGTTAGCGGCATCAACGGAAAGGTAGATGTCGCGCAGGCAATGGGCTCGGCCGAGTTGTCTGGCATTAACGGCAACGTCTCAGTCGGTTTGAAACAGATCGGCCGCGAAGGCGTCGACATCAGCGGTATCAATGGCAACATTGAACTACGACTCAGCGAGGGTGTGAATGCGGATCTCGAAGCTCATGGGATGAACGGCCAGTTGACTTCCGATCTGCCAAACGTGTCGGTAGACAAGAGCAGCCATGGAAGCTACAGCGCGCAGATTGGTAGTGGGGGAAACTCGATCTCAGCCAGTGGGATCAACGGCAACATTCGTTTGACTCGATTGATGACCGCTGCCGCAAGCAGCGACTAAAATCCAACGTCCAATGTCCAAGGTCCAAAGTCCGGCTTATCAACATGAATGAATAAACGCGACGCCTTTCGTGATAAAGACTTTGGACTTTGGACTTATTTTCCTATCTCTGAAAACGTCAGGTTCAGGATGGGATACTCTTTCCAGTCCTTGTAATCGTAATGCCACCATTCAGGTTCATAGACCATAAACCCTTCGGCCAACATCGCCGCGCGCAGCGTTTCCCGCATACGCTTTGACTCCGGAGTCGCGCATTCGTAGTTGATGTGCGCGCGTTCAGTCATCTCATCGTACTCACTCGGCATTTTCACTTCGGCCCCGGTCTTCAAATCAAACAGTGACAGATCGACAGCGCAACCGCGATTGTGGCGCGAACCTTTACTCGGATCGGCAACAAAAATCTTTCGGTCCGCCGGCGTGAAGTCCCAGAATATTTTAGTAACGGACCACGGTCGATAGCCATCGAAAACAACCAGGCCATAGCCTTGCTTTCGGAGAGTCTGATTAACTCGCACCAGGGCTTCGGCCGCCGGGCGCTGCAGGAAGGCGCGCGGCTGTTTGTAGACTGGCTTCCCGAGAAAGTTGTTCCTGGTGGCGTAACGAATGTCGAGGCGTATTGTCGGATCGAGTTTGACAATCTCAACCAGATCCGGCTGGCGAAAGGGGCCGGTCTCGACTGGCGGTCCCTGCGCGAAGGCAATAACAAGAATGAGGGGAAGAAGCAGTGAAGCTTTCAGCCAACGTGAAATCATTTCCACCTCCCATGATGTAGGGGCACGGGCTTGTCCCTGCCCGCCCTTCTTGAAAACTACCTCCCGAAAAGCTTTAAAGCGGGCAGGGACAAGCCCATGCCCCTACGTTTAAGGTCAAAACTCAACCGGCTTCCGCGTCGTCAGTGTCGGTAGATTCCAGTTACGGAGCTTCTCGTTCCATTGCGGCACGGTGACGTTGATGAATCGATTTACTTCCGCCATGCGTTCGCTGTATTCCGGTTGTATCTCCTGAAAGTATTGGCGCTGGTAAAGAGTCGGCGCTGCATTCGTGGCATCGATTCCGAAGAACAGCTCGCCAATCTTATTCACCACCTGGGATTTCCCGGCAAGCCCGAGGCCTTCTCCGCGTCGCGCCAAACGATCCTCGAGTTCGTCGATCTGCTTGATGTAATCCTCGAGCGCTTTCATCATTTCCTTGTCCGGCTCTTTGTTCAGGGTCTTAGCCGTGGTCTGGGTATGCTTGAGTTGATCTTCGATACTATCGAGAAAACGCAGCGCACTGTTCGCGGCGGACTGCATATCGCGAAGCTTCATCTGTAGTTCCAACTGCGCCTGCAGATCGGTCGGCGGCACACTGATGGTCGGATCGAGACGCACCTGGACCGGCTGGGCAAACGTCTTTTCACCAATAATCAAATTAACTGTATAACTCCCCGGCAAAACTTGTGGACCACGCGGCGGTCCTGCAAAAGCCGATTCCTCTTCAGTCGGCGGCCGTCGCACTTCCGCGCCGCCGTAGCGAAGGTTCCAGGCCACGCGGTTGAGGCCTTTCTCCTTCGCCGGCTTATCGAGTTCCTGCACGAGCTTTCCGCTTTCATCGAGAATCTGAACTTTGAAGTTCGTCTTATCGTCCGGCTTCGTTTTCAAGTAGTAAGTTATTAACGCACCATACGGCGGGTTTGGCCCGGTGAATTGTTTTTCCCCAATTCCGTAACGAGTGAAGCGCGTAGCGAACCGCAGCCCCGGGCGCACCGGAAACAGGTGGGCATCCTGCTTCAAAGTATCGGCCGTCATCTGCTGCAGTGGCGCGGCGTCGTCAAAAATAAAAACACTGCGCCCGTGCGTGGCAACAATAAGATCGTTTTCAGTCGGGTGGACCAGAATGTCGTGCACGGAAACATTCGGCAGGTTCTTTAAGTTGAGCGGCAACCATTCTCTGCCGGCGGTGTAAGACGCAAACAGACCAAGCTCCGTGCCCGCGTAAAGCAGATTAGAATTTTTCGGGTCCTCGCGAACGACCTGCACGTAAGCTTTAGGCGGCAGATTGCCGGCTACGTTCTGCCAGTTTTTCCCACCGTCGCTGGTCTTAAAAATGTAGGGGCGATAATCGTCGAACATGTGACGATCGAATGTGACGTAGGCAGTTTGTGCGCTCGTTCGCGAAGGCTCAATATGCGAAACCGGCGAGTTGGCCGGCAGGCCTGAAACACTCTTGATGATGTTGTCCCAGTCTTTACCGCCGTCTCTGGTTACCTGGAGATTGCCATCGTCAGTTCCGGCCCATATCTGACCTTTCTGGACCGGCGACTCAGCGAGACTAATGATCGTCGTGTGATATTCAGCGGTCGAGTTTTCGAATGCGACTGGCCCACCTGCGTCCTTCTGTTTTTCACGATCGTTGGTGGTGAGGTCCGGACTGATTTGTTCCCACGTCTTGCCGAAGTCAGTCGACTTGAAGACAACGTTCCCGCCGAAATATATGGTGTTCTTGTCATGAGGTGACAGCAAAACCGGCGCGTTCCAATTGAAGCGAAACTTCTCGCCGAGGGCTGGCCCATCTCCGCTGCCGCGTCCCCAGGGATTGATTTCCTGTTGCTCGCGACTGCGCATGTCGGTGCGCAAAATGTTTCCGCCCTGCGACTCGGAAATATAAACATCCGGTTCGTCAGCGTTGTTGAGTATGTAGAAACCGTCCCCGAAGCTCACCATCCGCCAGTCGTCATTCATGATTCCCGCAGGTTCCCGCGTACGGCTCGGTCCGGTCCAGGCGCCGTTATCCTGCAACCCGCCCATCACGTAATAAAACGGCAAACGGTTGTCTGCGTGAATCTGATAAAACTGGCCCAGCGGAATATTGTAGACAGGTTCCCAGTTCTCCCCACCGTCGTAGCTAACGGCGACACCGCCGTCCTGGCCCACCCAGATGCGTTTCGGGTTTTTCGCGTCCTGCCAGAACGCGTGATAGTCGATGTGGACTTTTCCGGTTATCGAACGAAACGTTTTGCCGCCGTCGATCGACTCAAACAAATTTGACGCTACCGCGTAGACGTGGTTCTCGTTGTTAGGATCAACTCGCACGCGCGTGTAATAGAAGCCGCGCGACACGATGTTGGTCTGTTTCGAAACTTGCTTAAACGTTTCGCCACGATCATCCGAGCGGTACAGCGTTCCCTCCTTCGACTCCACAATTGCATAAACTATATTCGGATTCGTTGGCGCCACGCGCACGCCAATTCGACCGAGCAACTTCGGCAAGCCGTTGGTTATCTTGTTCCAGGTTCGTCCGCCGTCGATTGATTTGAACAGGCCGCCCTTTTCACTACCACTGCGATGCGTCCACGGCTTGCGCTCAAAGCTCCACATGCCGGCGTAGAGAACGTTTGGATTGGTCGGATCAATTTCAAGATCGGAAACACCGTGTTCCTTATCGATATAAAGCGTCCTGGTCCAGCTCTTCCCGCCGTCAATAGTCATGAACACGCCGCGCTCATCGTTGGGAGCGAATGCATGCCCAAGCGCGCCAACGTAAACGATGTCCGGATTCTGCGGATGAATCGCGATGGCAGAAATGTGCTCCGAGTCCTTCAGTCCCATGTGCTGCCAGTTCTTGCCGCCGTCGGTCGATTTGTAAACGCCGTCGCCAAACGAAACGCTGTTGCGTACGTTTGATTCGCCGGTGCCAACCCAAACCACGTCCGGGTTGCTGGGCGCCAGCGCGATGTCGCCGATGGAGAAGGTCCCTTGTCGTTCGAAGATTGGTTTCCAGGTCACGCCGCCGTTTACCGTCTTCCATAATCCACCCGAACCGGTTGCCACGTAGACGATGTTTGCGTTTCCGGGAACGCCCTCGACGTCGGCGGTGCGTCCGCCCATGTTGGCTGGTCCAATGCTGCGCCATTCAAGACGTTGAAATGCATCTTCCAAAGGCGACTTTGAACTTGACTCTTTCGGCGACGCGCTTTCCTGTGGACTTGCCGAAGGCGTGGCTGAAGGATCCTGCGCAAAACTGCGCGCCGCGCCCTGCGTCACGAGCAGGATAAACAGAGTGAAGCCGAAGCTGCGTTTGCAAAGGGACATTAACTTTCTCCCGAAACTTTGGAATGAGTACTGCTGAATTACGAACCGGGCCGAGAGTTTACCATCTAGGCGGCGACTTGACGCAGAGCGTTGCGACCAGGATTCTGCGAGCAAATGGGTTCAGGCTACTAAGAAAGTCTTATCGATGCGAGACCGCGAAATTTGGCGTGCGCCGATAACGGCGGCGTTTTGGATTTGTTCGCACTGCGGCCTCTGTGAAATCCAAAGCGGCGTGGCGCTACGACCACCGCGCTCCAAATAGCAGCCGCTGCAGCTCCGCCGCAATTGAACCGGCGAGCGAAACCAGATATAAAAGGACGCATTCAACCCCCGAAGGAGAAACCTAAACTTGCCGCAAAGCAGACATCGAAAGACTAACAAGGCCAGGAAACGACCGAAGGGTCCTTACCCAGCCTCGAAAGCGAAAGCTCCAACGGGCTCTAATCGCCAGGCGAGAGTCATTGCGATCGTCATCGTGCTCGCACTCGCCGTGTCTGCCATCGTCTACATGTTCGCTAATCGCCAGACCGCGGTGACTCCGGAAACAACAACGGCATCGGGACTCAAATATACCGAGCTGGTGGAAGGCACCGGGCCCACACCAAAACTGGGCCAAACCGTTTCGGTCCATTACACAGGCAAGCTGGTAAACGGAACGGAGTTTGACACTTCTCGAAAGCCGGGCGGGCAACCGTTGGAGTTTCAACTGGGAACCCCAAACATTATCAAGGGTTGGAACGAAGGAATCGCAACGATGAAAGTCGGCGGAAAACGAACGCTCACTGTTCCACCAGCCCTCGCCTACGGAGCGTTTGGAAAGCCGCCGAAGATACCACCCAATTCCACCCTGGTCTTCGATGTGGAGTTGATGGGGATTAAGTAGCTGGAGCGCAGGCATCTTGCCTGCTGCTACGTGGCCACGCACGTTGCGGCAGGCAAGATGCCTGCGCTCCCAGCACTGCGCTCAGCCGCTATGGCCGATATAGCGCCGCGGTAATAATTCCCAGCAGGATTTTATCCACGCCTTCAAACAAGACTTGCTTCACCAACAGCGTCGTCGGAACCGGTTGCACGGCGTAGGCGATGAAGAACGACGGCACCGCGAGCACCAACCACATCGCAATACCGAATCGAATTCCCTGCCCCAGCCAGCTCCTGTTCTCGACTCCCTTGGCATAGACCCACACCGAGCCAATCGCAAAAGATAAATAGGCGAGGCTGATAAACAACATCTTTTCCTCGCCCATCGGCCGGTAGTATCCGGCAATCGGCATGTAGGCTGACTTCAACAGCACCGCGTGAATAAGAAAACCAAAAACATTCGCCGCGATAAAAACTACGATTATCGTTGGGATACCCTTTTTGAGATTCATGGGGGAAGCTCCTTTTGCGGATACGTAGACTTGTGATCCCCTGGCCGTGTTGGAGCGAAACTGCGGAGTGCGCCGCGCATTGTAGCGGCTTGGTAGGAATAAGTGAACACAATTCAATGAGTCATCTTTACACTGGGACCGCGGGCGCCCTCGCCCGCAACGAGCGCGTCAGCGCCAGCACGCGGTGCCTTAAACCAGCCTGGTAACGAAACATAGCGGGCGAGGGCGCCCGGGTCCGAGTGTGAAGTTTGATTAGTTCCTATCCTGCGAGTTAATCTGAATTCATTCCGCAACAACGTCCGATCGAGAAAGATCCAGGAGAGACACGCCATGAGCGCGAACACTTTAACCATCACCGACAATCGCACCGGAAAGCAGTATGAGCTTCCCATCGAAAACGACACCGTCAAGGCGATGGACCTGCGACAGATCAAGGTCTCCGAAGACGACTTTGGTCTGATGACTTACGATCCGGCGTTCATGAACACCGCGTCGTGCAAGAGCCGCATCACGTTTATCGATGGCGACAAAGGCATTCTGGAATATCGTGGTTATCCCATCGATCAACTGGCTGAGAAGAGTACTTACCTGGAAGTTGCCTATCTTCTTCTCAACGGTGAGTTGCCGACCGAGGCCGAGTTAAAAGCGTGGACGCACAACATCACCTACCACACCTTTATCAACGAGAGCATCAAGAAGGTTATCGACGGTTTTCACTACAACGCGCATCCGATGGGAATGTTTGAAGCTACGCTCGGAGCGTTGTCAACCTTCTATCCCGATGCGAAAGAAATCTTTGAAGTTGAATGTCGCCGGAAACAAATCTACCGGTTGATCGCGAAGGTCCCGACCATTGCCGCTTTCGCTTACCGCCACCGGATCGGAATGCAATACGCCTACCCGGATAACGATCTCACTTACGAAGGCAATTTT
>DASYMB010000340.1:0-5559 GCA_036009285.1 Pyrinomonadaceae bacterium
ATCGGCCGGCATCGCGCCGGCAGTGACGCCCTGGCTACCGCGAAAGTTTTTCTCAGGATTTTAACGCGGCTTGAAGAGCATGGAGTGCGTGATTTGGCGGCGGCCCGAAGCTTCCTCTCGCCGGCCCTCGAGCCGCTCGCCGCGCGGAGAGGATCGGCGCCCGAGTCGCGGCTTTTGCCGCTAGTTCCCGGGTTCTAAACTTTCGTCCCCGGCACGCCTCGCCCTTCCCTTCAGCAAGTTTCGCGTAACGAAAAAAATGACGATCAGGATAACCAGGCCCAGGCCAATCCAGGGATAGTATTTCTGTAGAATCTGTTTCGCTTGTGCGCCGTAACGAATCGCAAAATATCCTTCCAGCAGGAATCGAAACATGCGACCGGCGACAATCGCTACAGTGAAACGCGTCACGCTGAAACGAAATACACCCGCAGTTACGACAAACAACTTGAAAGGGAACGGCGGCGGCATCAGGGAAGCAACCAGAACTGATAGCACGTCGTAACGATCGATCAACTCTTTCACGCGCGCCTGCTTCGCCGCTGAAAATTTTCGCAGCGCCCGGCTGCCCGCGCGGCGCGAGATGTAATACAGAATCACACAGCCAATCGCGGAGCCCGCCGTCGCCAGCACTGCATAAAGAATCATCAGACGCGGGTGAGCGATCGTGAGCAGGATCATCAGCGCGTCTGCGCTGCTGGGCAGAGGCACAAAAGTCGAATCAAGCAAGGCGACAGCGAACAAACCAAACGGTCCCAGGGCAATAAAGAAATCTGAAAGTCGGGTCAGCGTGCTTGTTATCTTGGGAAATAGTTTCAAACTATGAATGCCTCTCGTGGGAAGTTTGGATCGTAATTTACTCTCTGTGCACCCTCGGTGTTCTCGGTGTCTCGGTGGTGGATATTGCTAACCGGAGATTCACCACCGACACAGAGGTTCGTTCAACGGAAAATCTGCGGCCGCTCAATCGACCTTGCCCCCAACATTATTGTTTGTGCCCGAGTTGCGCCTGTTAACGATCGCGTAGACGAGCACCAGCAAAACGGCAGCGGCAGCCACGCCACTAAGGATAACCAAACCATTGTCTTTGAGAAACAGGAGCACGCGTCTGCCGTAAAAGACCGCCAGAATACCCTCGACGTAATAGCGAACCGACCGCGCGATCATCACCGTCAGCAAAAACTTCCAGCGCGGATACTCGAGCGTTCCTGCAGTGGCTACAAAAATCTTGAATGGCATGGGGGGAGGCAGCAGCGCCGGGATGGCGATCGCGAGAAAGCCGTAGCGTGCGTAGGCGCGTTCGACGCGCTCGATATTCTCTCGCTTGAAACGTCGCCTCAACAGAGCCTGACCGCCGCCCCGCATGATGGTGTAAAGAAGCAGACAGCCTATCACCGAACCAATCGCGGCAAATAAGGGAAAATAAAAGACGGCGCTGGGCTGTTTGAAACATCGCCCGACGACTAGATAGTCGTTGATTTCCGGAAGCGACAGCAGCGATGAATCAAGCGCACCAATCGCGATCATGGCCGGCGCGGCATAGTAGATCGGCAGCGCGATAACATACCGCTCGAGCCAATGGCCTATGGAGCTTAACCAATCAAACATATCAAAAAAGTGATGAGTGCTGGGTGATGAGTAATGAGCACGAACAAGAAGTCTCGGCTCATCACAGGATCGTCGTCCCGGGATCAGAACATACCCTTCGCCGAAAGTCATGGCGACTAGCGTCGCTTAAACACTGGGCACACGACTCCGGCGCTCATAACTCATCACTCATCACTCATTACTTTTTTTATTTCGCGGGAGCAAAGATGGAGGGGGTGTCGTAGGTAACGCCAACTGTGAAACCTGAATCGTGGGTGAAGCGAGTAAGCCCTTTGATGCCGGCGAAATCAAAGCGAAGTCCCGAAGCGCGAATCTGCATTCCCAGTCGGGCCTCAGACTGCGATTCAGTTCCGAGTGGACCATCGCCCGGTCTGGTATTAGCACGGCCGTTAACTTCCCCGGCGACGCTGAACTGTTTATTCAAACGGAAGATTCCCGCGGCGCCGTAAGTCAACACATCGTTTTGGGAAAACAACGCGGTAGGCGCAGTCAAAATTGCGATGCCTACGTTACCGAAGGTATTGAAGCGTCCGTTACGACCAAATTTCTTGCCCACCAATATCGAACCGTAAGCATTCGTCTGATTCAACCCGATGCCGCGCGTCTGGTTTGAGTTGGGCAAGCCCACGCCTACACGAAAACCGAGCGACGGGCTGCGCCTGGTTTCATTGCGCAGTTTGAATTTCGTCCAAAGAATGAAATCGCCGGTGTCGTTGGTTGAGTTGGCCCCCGGCGCAAGTGATAGAGGAAAGGCGGACGTGCCGCGCGTGTTTATGCTTAGAAAATTCTGCGCCACGCCCTCGATTTGAAACTCAACATTAGGCGCGAAGCCAATGCTAATGCCGATAACCCCGACGCGGGTTAGGTCGCCGGTCAAGCCTGACGCTGGAAACTTGGCTCCCTGCAAAAAATCCACGCCGCCTTCAATGCGCACCGTTCCCTGCGGAATAATGTCAACGTCTTCGGTGATCAGTGGCCGTTGTTGCGCCTGCGCGATGCCCGCTGCGGCAGCCAGGGAGGCGAGCACGATGAGCACCCGACCCAGGATTTGCGTTCTGAACTTCATTGGCCGCGATTGTAACGACTTGAACGTCCGACGGTCAACGAAGATTCCTCGCGAGCAAGGTTCGATTTGGAAATAAGCGGAGTCCGTTACAGAACCCAGCGCGGTAGCGCCGATCTTGGAGTCTACTTTGGCAATGAGCTTAAGCAATAAGCTTAATACTCAAGTTGCCTCTGGCATCCGGCGCTACCGCGCTCGGTTCTGTACTGGCTTTGTTACTTTACTTATCAACCTGAGCAGTACGCTGCTTGTGCTAATATCTCGCCAAATCAACCACCATGAGGTTCCCCTGCATGAAGAGACAACCAGCAGCCTTTCTCATTGTCATCGTCCTTCTTTTCTTATCGCCGCACCCGTCGTTGGAAGTGTTGGCCCAACCGAAGCCTTCCGATCAGGCAGCTACCCAAACGTTAACGCTGGCTGGTCTGCGCGACCGTGTAACTGTGCGGCGCGACGAGCGCGGCATTCCCTACATTGAAGCAAAGAACGATGACGATCTCTATTTTGCTCAGGGTTATGTGACGGCCGGCGATCGGTTGTGGCAGATGGACCTGATGCGACGTACCGAACGCGGCGAGCTCGCGGAAGTTCTGACTGCGGGACCGAATAATGTTGCTCTGGACCAGGACAAGCAACATCGCACGCTCGGTCTCGCGCAGGTCGTGGCGGCCGAGTTTAATCAAGCTCCGCCGTGGGCGCGGGCCTTGCTCGAAGCGTATGCGCGCGGAGTTAACGCTTATATCGCCTCACTCGATGCCAAGTCTTTCCCGCCGGAGTTTCAAATACTTCAGTACCAGCCAAAGCCCTGGACGCCCACCGACTCTCTGCTGGTTGGGAAATTGTTTGCTGAAGGTCTTTCGAACACGTGGCGGCTCGACATCATGCGCGCGGCGCTCGCGGCACTGCCCGCGGAGAAGCGCGCCGGGCTGATGCCCGAGATCTCGCCGCTCGATGTGCTTCTGGTCGGCAAAGACACACCAGACGCAAACAAGAAGATCAGTTCGACTCCACCGCCTGGTGATCCACTCGATTCCTTCGCTCGCGAAACGCTGCTGGCCCTCGCCAGAGATCAGGAACTCGCCGCGCAATCGTTGGCGCGCGTCGGCCTCTACGTTGAAGGACTCGCGGCAAGCAACAACTGGGTCGTGAGCGGCAAGCACACCGCGACAGGCAAACCGCTGCTCGCCAACGATCCGCATCTGCCGGCGTCAGCGCCCTCGATCTGGTACCTCGTTCATCTAAGCGCTCCGGGGCTTCGAGTGGCGGGCGTGTCCGCGCCGGGTGGACCGGGCGTGATTATTGGGCACAACGATCGCATCGCTTGGGGCATGACTAACGTCGGTCCTGACGTCCAGGATCTGTACGAGGAAAAATTTGATCCGGCCAACCCTAAACGTTATTTGACCCCGGTGGGTTGGCGCTACGCGGATATTCGTCACGAAGAGATCAAGGTGCGCAAAGGCTTTACTGACCTCGGGACTGACGTCGTTCCGTTTGACGTCATCCTAACGCGCCACGGTCCGATCGTTTTCGAAAAAGCCGGCAAGCGTTATGCGCTGCGCTGGACCGCACTCGATCCGGCACTCAACTCTTCTGATTCTGCTTATGCCATCAATCGGGCCCGCAACTGGAAAGAGTTTAGCGCGGCGCTCCAAACATTCACCGGGCCCACGCAAAACATCGTCTACGCGGATGCCGCGGGCCATATCGGTTATCACGCCGCGGGCGTTGTGCCGATCAGAAGATCGGGCGACGGCAGCGTTCCCTACGACGGATCCACTGACGACGGCGATTGGATCAGCTTCATTGAAATCGAAAAACTGCCGAAGCTTTACGATCCGCCGTCGGGGATTATCGTCACGGCAAACCAGCGCATTGTCGGTACTGACTACCCTTATTTCCTGACGCATTCGTGGGCCCAGCCTTACCGCGCGCGCAGAATATTGGATCTGCTGAATCAAAAGCCAAAGTTAACCACCGACGACTTTCGCCGGATTCAGGGCGACGTCTACTCCATCGGTAATGTCCTGTTTGCTCATGAGACTTCCAGGATATTACGCCCGCGCCTGACACCTTCCGAATCGCAACTCGGGCAAGTGCTCGACGAATTTGATCGCTGGGATGGACTGGTCAACGCAGACTCGCGAGCGGCCCTCCTGGTTCAACAGATGCGCATTGCGTTTCGTTCACGCGTGCTTACGGCAGCGCTTGGCGACGACCTTTTCAAGATCTATCAGTGGTCTAACTTCGATACCACGATCGACCGCCTCGTCGCCGAACAGCCGAAGGATTGGCTGCCGAAGGAATTCACCAGTTACGCCGATCTACTGCGCGCTTGTTATCAGGATGCGCGCGCGGCGCTGACGAAAAGCCCGCTTGGGCCGGACGAATCGAAGTGGAAGTGGGGCGAGCTGATCAAGGTGAATTTTAGGCACCCGCTTGCCGGCGTTCCTTTTATCGGAATGCAGTTCACGATTCCTCCGATTCCGCAAAACGGAAGCGGCGGTTTGGCGGCGACGGTGAACGTTGGCGCGAATGTTTCCATGCGCCTAATCGCCGACGCTGGGGATTGGGACAAGACCCAACACGGCATAACCCTGGGCGAGTCCGGCATTCCCTCGAGCCCGCATTGGACGGATCAACTTGCAGACTGGCGCGCCGTTACACCGCGGGTGTTTCCGTTTACCGAGGCTGCGGTCGCTAAGGCGACAAAAGAAACACTGACACTGACTCCTGTGAAATGACTTGAACGCCAACGCTGGGAGCGCAGACATCCTGTCTGCGCTCCCAGCCCGCGGCTCTCAACAGTCGCTAGTTGAATGTAATGAATGTTGGTCGTGAGACGTTATGGCGGGTGTTCTGCGCGATCGAAGTACCGGAGCCGGTGCGAG
>DASYMB010000341.1:0-4815 GCA_036009285.1 Pyrinomonadaceae bacterium
TCTAGCTGTGGAACTCAAAGTCATTAACGCCTCCGAATACGATCATACCTCATCCTGACTTCCTTGTCGCTTCGCGGAAAAGGGTTTTCGCTACGCGCGAAACGAGCGGAAATATGAACCTCTTGGATGCCTCGCAGCACATCGCTGGTTGCGTCCCGAGGCCGAGCGACAAAGCAACATCAGAATGCCAACGACGCTTGCGAGTTTCGTCATTCACTCACGAGGCAAAAAGCGAAAACCGCCGTTCTATTACCGGCGGTGTGAATCGCGTCGGATTTTAGAGGCCGCGGGGGGTCTTTTTCAACCTCTTTTTGTTGGACAATTCCAGCATTCCCCGTCTTCGAGTCACCATCATTCCATCCGGTAGTTCGGCCACCCGGCCGCCCCGTTCGCCACTCAGCAACTTTTCAACGGCAACCAGGTGAACCATCTCGACCCGATTTAGATTTCCGCGCGATTGCAAAATCCATTCTCGCAAGGCGCGACGACGCACCGCCGCCGGCGATTGCAACAGAACACTTACGCTTAACGAGGGCGAATTAGTTTCACCATGCGTTGCTACCCAAGCGGAAGCCCGCGCGTTAGCAAGGGCTTTGCTTTGTCTGGGAACGGAGCCCTCTCTAATGATCGGGCTTCTTGGCTTCTCCGGATTCTGAGCCGCCAACTCGAGCAACCGGTTGGCCTCCGCCGCGAGAGCCACCGCGTCTTCATGCAGCAAACTTGCAGTACGGCTAAGCGCTTCAACGACGCGGTTGTTGAACGACTTCATGAGCGGTAACAACTGTTTCCGAATTCTAACGCGCGAGAACGTTTCATCGTCGTTCATCTCATCAAATCTGAAATCTACGTCGCGTAGCCGACAATAACCTTCGGTATCACGCCGGCGCGCCCAGGTGAGCAACGGGCGAATGAGTTTCACTTTTGAACCCCGTTGGAGAGTTCGGATTGAGGGCGTACCACTCAATCCTTCCGCGGCGCTACCGCGCAGTAGTCTCAGCAGAATCGTCTCCGCTTGATCGTCAAGAGTATGCGCGGTCAAGACGTACTCCGAATCTATCTTGCCGGCCGTCTTCTGTAAGAAGTCGTAACGCGCTTTCCTTGCGGCTTGTTCGAGATTCTCGCCGGACTTACTCGTCTTTGTTTTTGACCCGAGTGTTTTCAATCTTGCCCGGCCTACTACGATGTCGAGCTTGAGATCTTTCGCGAGCGCCGACACCCATTGAGCATCACGCTTACTGTTCTCGCGTAGTCCGTGATCGAGGTGGGCGACAATCAACTTCAGGCGCAGCTTTCCTCGCCTGGTTAACTCGTCAAGACCGAGCAAGAGCGCGGTGGAGTCGGCGCCGCCGGATACGGCAACTACAACGCTTGCTTTCGAAACAGGGAGTTCAAGTCGTTGCCACTCTGCCAACAGATCCCTGGCGAACGCGGAAAGTCTCGGTTTACTCGGTCTATGAAGTTTTGAACTAAACATCTAAAGCCAGATCGATTTAGTCAACGAAAGCCAATGGCGCGAAATGTAAACAGCCGGGGCAACGCCCAGGGCTTGACCAATATGAGAGAAGCGCGGAAGGCGCGGAATGCAGTGTGGAACTCGTCTCAACTTCCAAAATTTTATCGTTAGTCAGGATGATTAGTCTCAATGGCGCGCCTCCAGCGCTTTGTAATGATGCCATCCTTTCCTGGGGCGGTGCACCCGGGTTTCACATTTCGCGCCCCTGGCGCTTTGGGTGTTTTCCACTTGCATGCAAACTTGACATTCGCTGGCCCAGACGCTACTAATTTCACTCACCCCAAGCAAGACAGCAATAGATACTTCTCCCGCAACAAATTTTCGCGAGGTGCTCGATGAAACTAAGAATCGTTCTGTGTGCGCTCATCCTGGCGCTGTTTACCTTCCAAACAATTCCTGTCGCCGCGTTCGACGAAGGCATGTGGACGTTTAATAACGTACCCAGGGACGACATCAAACGAAAGTATCGTTTCGATGTTACCGACGAGTGGTTGCGTAAAGTTCAACTTGCTTCAGTGCGCTTCCCGGGCGGCTCGGGTTCGTTTGTCTCGCCCAACGGTCTGGTGCTCACAAATTATCACATTGTCGAAGACATCGTGGGCGAACTGAGCACGGCAAACAAAGATTATGCGAAGGAAGGTTTTGTTGCGCGCAGCCAGGCTGAAGAAATGAAAGCCGAGGGTCTTTCGCTGGACCAGCTCATCAGCATCGAGGACGTGACGGCTCGCGTTAACGGCGCAGTCAAAGGCGATATGTCGGCTGCGGATGCAAATGCTGCGCGCCGTGCTGAAATTAACGCGATTGAATCGGAATCAACTCAAGCGACGGGCATGCGCAGCGACGTCGTCACCCTCTATCAGGGTGGTCTATACAATCTTTATCGCTACAAAAAATATACCGATGTTCGACTCGTATTCGTGCCGGAGTTTCAAGCGGCATTTTTCGGCGGCGACCCGGACAACTTTAATTTCCCACGCTTCAATCTCGACATGGCCCTGGTGAGAGTTTATGAAAACGAGCAGCCGATAAAAGTTGAAAACTATTTCAAATGGTCGAAAACTGGAGCGAAAGACGGCGAGCTTGTTTTTGTTACCGGCCATCCGGGTGCGACCCAGCGGTTAAACACAGTCGCTCATCTCGAGTCTCTGCGCGACACCAGCATCGCGCTTTTGCTCCGCGTGTTGGAAGCGCGCCAGAAATCGCTGAAGCAATATATGGCGCAGGGCGAAGAGCAAACGCGCCGCGCGCAAAACGAACTTAATTCGGTTGAGAATTCCATCAAGGTTTACAAGGGCCAGGTTGCCGGCCTGCGTGATCCGAAGCTGATGGCCCAGAAGCGCCAGGCCGAACAGACTTTGAGAAACTCCATCAATGCCGATCCGCGGAAGCAGAAAGAATACGGTGACGCCTGGACGGCGATAGCAAAAGGGCGCAAAGATATCGCGACCTACGAGCGAGACCGGCGTTTCCTCGATCCGAATAGTAGTGCTACCTCTTCGGTGGCGTTGCCCGCGGCTTTCAACACGACGCTCTTCTGGTATGCGCGCGCGCTCGTGCGCCTGGCTGACGAGAACCTGAAGCCTGACGCCGAGCGACTGCCCGAGTTTATGAACACGCGTCGGGCTGCGCTCGAAGCGAAGTTATATTCAACCGCGCCAGTCTATGACGACTTTGAAAAGGCCAATCTCGCCAGTTCGCTGGCATTCATGCAAAGCGAGTATGGCGCGAATAATTCCTTAGTAAAGAGAGTGCTGAAGGGGAAAACGCCGGAAGCGCGCGCCGCGGAGTTGATCGAGGGAAGTAAACTCAAAGACGTTGAGTATCGCAAAGAGATCGCTGCCGGGGGCGCCCGCGCTATTAGCGGTTCAAACGATCCTATGATCGATCTCGCGCGCAGCATAGACAAGGAAGCGCGCGCAGTCCGCGAGCGCTACGAGGAAGAAGTGGTTGCAGTCGAGCGTACAAACTACGCGAAGATCGCACACGCACTCTTTGAAGATCAGGGGACCAAGCTTTATCCCGACGCTACTTTCACCCTCCGGCTTTCGTACGGAGCGGTGAAGGGCTACCGTGAAAACGGAAAGTGGGTGGCGCCGTTCACCACCTTGGGCGGTCTCTACGCGCGTTCAAATCAATATCACCACGCGTTTCCTTACAATCTGCCGCCGCGTTGGGCCAGCAAGCGTGCGGCGCTCAATCTCCGCACGCCATTCAACTTCGTTTCGACCAACGACATCATCGGCGGCAATAGCGGCTCGCCCGCCATCAACAAGAACATGGAGCTCGTAGGGTTGATCTTCGACGGCAACATCCAATCGCTCGTTGGCAACTTTGAATACGACGAGTCAGTCAATCGCTCAATCTCCGTCGACGTCCGCGGCATGCTCGAAGTCCTCCGCAAAGTCTTCGGCGCCAACGCCCTCGCTGCCGAACTCATGAAGGGCTGACTTGTCAGAACCGGGAGCTGTACCGATCGCGTAGTCGTAGCCTGACGTAAACGAGCAGCGTCTTGTCGGTACCGCCTGCGGTAGCGATGCTGGGAGCACAGGCATCCTGTCGGCTGATCTTGTCAGTACCACCTGCGGTAGCGGGTGGGTCCGACGGAATTTAACCGTCTCTGATTGCAAATAAATCAGGCATCGCGAAGTCATAAACCCGCGATCCTGAAATCCATTCCCCGGTGATTGCAACGGCCGCAGTTGTGCACCTCACGCAATCAGGGTTAACTACAAATCAATCAAGCATGATTGCAGTGGATTCGTATACGCGTGCACACCAATCCTTCTTGCTTACTCTGGAATCAACCTTGAAGTTCAATATTTACTCGTGACTGTTTGCGAATTTCCTCAGGAAAACGCGGATTGCGCAATGATCTAACTCGGAGTAGACTGCCATCCATCTCATACAGCTTTATCCATCCTTCTCAACCTCAGGAGATACACAAATGGGAAAAAATGAAACCCGCCGACTTAACCCTTCGATCCTCGCGGAAGATCTCGAAATCTTTGCGGCTCTGAAGACAATCGAAGACTACAAGCCGGCCAACCCGGCTTACACTGTTGCCGCCGTCGCGGTAATTGATACCAACCGCCTGGCCGCACACGACACCGAAATGCAAACAACTGCCGCCGCCAACGCTGCGCGCGACAATCACGTCGCCTTACAATGGGACTTTCACAACGGCGTGCTTGGCTCCAAGAACCAGGTGATCGCCCAATTCGGCCTTGACTCCAACGAAGCCCAGGCCATGAAACTCAAAAAGAAATCTGAGTACAAAAACCCACCCCGCAAACCGGGCGGCG
>DASYMB010000342.1:0-5149 GCA_036009285.1 Pyrinomonadaceae bacterium
TGAAATAATTCTCCACCCCGGGAAGTCGGTCCGCCGCTTTCACGCGCGCCTGAGCGTTCGCGTTCTTCAGCGTCAGCCGCAGATCGGATGAAGCGGCTCGGGGTTTCGCTTTATCGTTTGCGATTTGGCCTGGCGACTGGGCCGTCGCTGCAGTCGCCGCCGGGCGCAGTGAGAACACGGCTTGAGTAGCAGTCAGGAAAAGTTGATAGCCAGGACCGCGTGATAAGAACTTCACCGCAGCGTCGGCTTGGCCGTGATTTGGCTGGAAGGTTAGCGGGAGCTGAGCAGTCAGTGCACTTGCCGTAATCGGACGGGTTGGACCCAATAATGTGTTCTGAAGACGCTGGCCGAGTTGCTGGTTCGATAGTTTCTCAGGAGTTTGTTTGTCTTTGTAGCGTAGCTGATGCGTAACCGACTTCGGCGCGAAGATAAGCAAAGCCAGCATTCCCACCAGGGAGGTTGCGATTAGAATGGAACTCTGCAGTCCGCGCAGCGGACGAGCGTTAATAGCCCAGCACTTGAGTGCTGGGATCTTGAAACATGACGATTCGCAGTCCGTAGAGCGGACGGCTGCTCTTAACTTACGCCGTTGCATGATCAATGTCTTCAGTCGCCCGTTTCACGGGCTATATTCTGCGCCTCATAATCCCCCAGCACTTAAGTGCTGGGCTATCATCACTCGTCCGCGGCGGACTTAGGACTGAAACACCTTTTGTCCCAAGCCAATCTACACACTGTTGAGGGCCGGGCGTGGTTAACGACAATTCCTATCAACCACTCTCGACCCTCACACTTCGTTTTGAGTTCAAGGTCCTAAATCTCAGGCGACAATCTCGAGCTCATCAGCCAAGGAACCCAAGGTTCTGCGAAGGAAACTTGCTAAGGTTTGGAAACACTGTCGGCAGATCAGCGGGCGCGAGTCCGTACCAACTTGCGAGTGTGGCTGCGTACTGGTCTACGGCGGTAGTCGGTATCCAACGACCGCGATTGTCCGTGTCGTCTGGCCCACCGAGCGCAAGCACGGGATAGGTCCCGTAGAAAGCGCGCCCAAGAACCGAGCCGCCCATAACCAACGCGTGATTTCCCCAGGCGTGATCGGAGCCTACGCTCGCCGCACCGCTGCCTGAGGGCTGCAACGTCCGCCCGAAGTCTGACTGCGTGAAGGTTGTCACCTTGTCGCTGATTCCCTGCGCGACCATTTCGTCGTAGAACGCTCTCATCGCCTGACTCAGTTGAGTAAAGTTGTTTCCCTGCGCACCTGCCAGCGCAGCGCTCGTCTGATTCGTATGCGTGTCGAAGTTGCCAAGCGCCGCGAAAAATATCTGCCGCCTCATAGTGATACCGGCGTTGTCTCGAATCTTGATCAGCTTCGCAATTTGCTTTAGCTGGTTGCCCAGCGAAGTGTTCGGAAACACGGCGGTGAGCGTGGGGTCAGGCTGATTGAGTGCCGCATCGGCAGTCAAAGCCGAGTTGGTAGTGTCGCTCGCGCCTTTAACCAGAAACGAATTCAGGTCCATTCCGAGTAACGATCGATAGCTGCTGCCGATTGTGTTTGGATTTGCCGAGGCTACACCGTTCCAGTTGAGCACCAGCACGCTCGCCAGGGTCCCGGCGGAAGAGATCGCCAGTTGACGAGTCGTTACACCGGTCGCAAACAGGCTGGTACCAGAGAGAGAAATGTTCATCGGCAGCGCGACGCTTCCATTCAAAGCGCCGGTGAGATCGGCAACTCGTCCGCCCCAACCAGTTTGGCCCACAGTCTTCGAAATTGAGGTCTGCTGCTGCGTTGTTTGATCGGAATGAGAAAAGAGTTGGTATGGTTTCGCCGCGCCGGCTAAATATTGCGCCCGCGTAAGCGGTTGAACGAGGGTACCCGTATTGAACAAGACTGCGAGCTTCTGAGCATTCCAAACGTCAAGCAAGCCTTTTGCAAGCGCAGGGTTTGCTACTTCCGGCGAAAGGTTTGGATGCATCCCAAACGGCCGGCCGCCGCCACCGGTTGAGTTAGGCAATGGCAGCAAAGACGCTTGTGGAATGGCCAGGCCAGACGCGTTGCGCACGGCCGCATACGAGTTGTACTCGGAATCCAGCGGCACGATCGTGTTGTTGCAGTCGTTCCCGCCGAACAGGAAAATGCAAACCAACGCGCGATAGTCTGAAGCGACGTCGGGCTGTTCCTGGACCATCGCATTAACGAGGTTCAGTTTGTCCAAACTTGAAACCAACGCTGCGGCCGTCAGCCCGCAGACAGAGTCTCGCAAAAAGTTTCTTCGTGATTGTGTCATCGTTTACCTCTCCACCTGATATTGCGTTGAGGTCGCCATAAGATATATGGCCGCGCGAGTTCGTCCGGGGGCATCCGCACTCGTGATCGCTGTGACGGCAGCAGCAATATTGCTCCTGGCCGCCGCCGACATCATCCCGTGGGTCATCCTCGCTTCCAGCGCATCGACCAACTGTTGCGGATTGCCGGCCAACGCTTGAAACGAGGAGTAGTTGGTCTGCGTACCTCCGGGCCGATTCGGTAAAGCTATCGGAATTCCATTGCCGTTGTTGGCCAGGAATAGCGAGTTCACAAAATTCGCCCGCTGATACGTGGTGGAAGTATCGAGAATGCCAAACTCGGGACCAAACAGGTTGGTGCCGGGCAGGCCAAAGTCGGCCGGGAAGTAACTGAAAACAGTCGGCGGGTTAAAGAGCTCCTGGCCCAGGCTGAAGGCATAGTTATTCGGAGTGCTGGCGAGGACACCATCGCTGGCGGCGTTGAAGGTGCGCAGTAGATTGGTCATTAGCAGAATCGGCTCGCGCAAATGTCCGTACGTCGGATCGTTTTTCAAATCCCCGCGAGCTTCGACATCGAGCAGGATCGCCGTTATCACCGCCTTCATATCGCCGCGAACGCCGGCGCCGTTGTTTGCGAAAGCGGCTGAACAACGACCAACATAGGCGGGGCTGGGATTGCTGGTCACGAGTTGATGAATGAGCTGACTGCAAACATACGGAGCGGTGTTTGGATGATTGAAAAGAAGATCGATCGCTGTGTTTAGCTCGCCGGTTTTGTACGCCTGCTTCTGAGCTGTATTGCAGTTCACACATGCGGGAAAGTTCACCCCAAACAACGTCTTCTGGTTAACGTCGTAGCGGTTCGTATTATTGTTCAGAATCATCGGGTCGAGATAATTCGTTACCGAAGTGTCGACGCCATTGATGTTGGTCGTTTTGTTCGGGCCCAAATCCCAACCGGTGAACACGCGCGCCAGATTCGTGATCGTGGCCTGATCGTAACTGGGGACACGGTTGCCGGCGGAATCAAGCACCGGCGTGCCGTCCTGGTTCAAAGTGTCAACTCCAATCGAGAACAGTTGCATGATCTCGCGCGAGTAATTCTCGTTCGGATTGCCGCCGTTTACGGAGTTGCCCCTCATGTTCAAGTATTCGCCCATACCTGGGTTGAGCGTGACATCGAAAAGTAGCGTGCGAAAACTTCCAAAGGCATTGCGATCGATCGTCTGCAGATAAGGCGCGTACCAACTGGTTTCCTGATTGTTCAAATCGCGCGCGCCGACGACGAGAAGCTTGTGAAGAGCAAAAGCAACCCGCTGGCGCAACTGATCCGGTTGCGTCAGAGCATTCATGAAAAACTGCTTCTGCAAAGGATACGAAGTGTAATTGTCGCGAACACAGGTCGCGTCGCAGGGCACCGGTTGGTTAATCGGATACAGCGGAATCGCCGGATAATCGGATTGAGTCGCTGCGAACTGGGCGGGAGTATTGAACTGCTCGGTCAGCCAGGCTGCGTATCCGATGCTGCGAACATGCGCGAGATCAGAATCCGATGGTCCCCAGGTGGCCTGCTCCAGGAACCTGATCCCGTCTGTGCCTGACGCGAACGATGGATTGGTGTAGGGGTTCGGAGTAGCTACCGGATCGGGAATCGTTGGATCGCCAAAAACAGGAGTCGGCACCGAACCGGGATCGTTAGCTGGTCCACCTCCCGCATGACCGATGGCAATGCGCACCCGATTGCTGGATACACCGTGGAGATTCAAACGCAGTAACACGTCGCCGGCGTCTCCCAGGTCGTCAGCAAGTCGAACTATTAACATCGTGATTCCGGGATAGCCGCTCACTGGCCCAGCGTACTCGATTTTCAGACCATACAGTTTTCCTGCCGCGTCCTGCACGTCAGCGCTCAACGCGTTTGCCCCCTCGCCCGCAAACAACTCCAGACCCATCGCGAAGATGCAAACACGTGTGCGCGTGTCGGAACTAAATTTTACCGAAGAAGTAAGAGGAAAAGGCTCGCCCTTAAGGCTCACAGACTCCAAAGCAATCGCTCGGGTCGAGGCGGAATCAGATATCAGGACCGGCGCCTTGTTTGGGTTTGCGGCGTGCGTGCTGCCGGCGCTGCCGAAGATCCCGGCCAGCAGAGCAACACATAGAAGACGAAGAAAACTCTTAGCCGTGCGACACGAGGGACTGATTTTCATAGGATGGGCGCTCCAATACAGATTTCTGCCAAGTACAAAATCTAGTCGGGCAAAACTATGAGGTTGTCCCAATTGGATTGGTGGAGGGGCCACCCGGCCAATAACCCAGGCTGGAAATCAATATAACATCTTCGCCGGTCCATGGGTCAACATTTAGACGACACGATGGCGAATAAAGCCGAAAGAAAGTTTTGTCAACTGCAGGCTACAACCGGAAGACCGAGGTTGTGCTTATCCATTCCTGGTAACTAGTCCAGTGCACTTTGCGATCCTTTGTGAATCCTTCGCATTCTTTGCGGGTAAACGAAACCAAAGCCGCAAACTCTGCAAAGTAAGCCGCAAAGGTGCGCGAAGAAAAAGCAGTTTCAATTCCAAGGGTAGCGGTACCCACGCGGAGGGAGGTTTGACAGTAGATGATAGCTTCCCTATTATCCATCTACTTGTCGGGGCGTGGCTCAGCCTGGTAGAGCGCTCGGTTCGGGACCGAGAGGTCGGATGTTCGAATCATCTCGCCCCGACCATTAATATCAAAAAGCCTTCCTGAAAAATCAGGAAGGCTTTTTTTATTTTGCGGTTGTCCCTCTAAAGTAGAAACGCGGTTGCTGTAGCTGCTCAAATTGAGTAGTTGATCACCGAAGAATTGCGGTTCGGTCCTCTTC
>DASYMB010000343.1:0-9496 GCA_036009285.1 Pyrinomonadaceae bacterium
GATGACGAGCGTCTCTTAATCGTTGCGACCGACAGGATTTCTGCGTTCGATTGCATCTTGCCGACGGCGATTGCCCGCAAAGGCGAAGTGTTAACTTCCCTTTCAAAGTTTTGGTTTGAGAAGCTCGCCCACATTGTTCCCAACCATCTGATCACAATCGACCCACAGCAGATGCCCGAGACAGTTCAACGAGCACCAGTTGTGAAAGGTCGAGCGATGCTGGTGCGGCGGACCGAAGTTTTTCCGGTGGAATGTGTTGTCAGGGGTTACCTTGTCGGTTCAGGATGGAAAGACTATCTACGCACGGGCGAAGTGTGCGGCATTAAGCTTCCGGAAAATCTTACCGAATCCGCCGAGCTGCAGGAGCCAATCTTTTCTCCGTCAACCAAAGCAGAAGAAGGCCACGACGAAAATATTAGTGAAGCACAAGTGCGCGATCTGCTGGGTACCGATACGACGAACTACCTGAGGGACACTTCACTCCGCCTCTACAATGAAGCGCGAAACTACGCCCGCAGCCGCGGAATAATAATCGCCGACACCAAGTTTGAATTCGGACTCGATCAGGAAGGCGAAATAATTCTTATTGACGAAGTTCTGACTCCGGATTCATCACGCTTCTGGCCGGCAGAAAGTTACAGTCCGGGGAAATCGCAGCCGTCCTTTGATAAACAATTTGTCAGGGATTATTTGGAGACGCTTGATTGGGATAAGCGTCCGCCCGCTCCCCCATTGCCGGCGGAAGTTGCCTCCGCCACAACGGCACGCTATCTGGAAGCCTATCGCCTTTTAACCGGGAGACAACTCTGAGTTTGTTGACTCTTCATTTGGATCTCAAAAAACATGCGCGCTCGACTGGAAGCCCTCATTGATGAAATGCTCGATGGCCATATCCTTCTGGCCGAAGCCGTGAGCGAATTTGAAAAGCTCTACATCAAGAAGGCCCTCGCCCGAAACAGCGAACACCTTTCAAAAACCGCCCAGGCTCTGGGCATCCACCGCAACACTATTTCGAAGCGCGTCGCCGAATACCAAAAGGTCCGGCGCCCCTCCGCGCGTGCCGCCCGGAATGGAACTCGATAAATTCGCCGATATTCCTCATTCCAACGCTGAATTAGTCCCTATTGCCTAACTAAGGTTGACATTAATCTGAGAGCGAATTATTCTTAGCACTCACCCACAGAGAGTGCTAATTCAGGCGTGTTGGGCAAAGTTTTAATCCAGTAATACGTAATCTTAGCAAGGGAAACTGAAAGGAGAACTTCGAAGAATGTCGACAAATATTACACCTCTCCATGACCGCGTGATCGTGCGCCGGATTGAAGAGGGAGAGCAGGTTCGTGGGGGAATCATCATTCCCGATTCAGCCAAAGAGAAACCGCAGGAAGGCGAGGTCGTCGCTGTCGGACTAGGCAAATACAAGGAAGACGGAACCAGACAGCCCCTCGATGTTAAAAAGGGCGACCGAGTTCTGTTCGGCAAATACAGTGGTTCTGAAATCAAGCTTGACGGTGAAGAACTGCTGATCATGCGCGAGGATGAGATTCTCGGAATCATCGAGCGCGCCGGCGCGGCCACTGGCAGTAAGAAGAGCGGCAAGTAGTCAACTGAAGACTCAGCCGCTTTTTTGTTTGTAAATTACATTCCACATTTCAGCAGGAGAGAAGATAGAAATGGCAAAGCAAGTAGTTCATGGCGAGGAGTCACGCGCGGCGATTTTGCGCGGAATCAATCAGCTCGCCGACGCAGTGAAGATCACGCTCGGTCCCAAAGGCCGAAACGTGGTAATCGATAAGAAATTTGGTTCGCCGACGATCACTAAGGACGGCGTAACCGTGGCGAAGGAGATCGAACTAAAAGATTCGCTCGAGAACATGGGCGCGCAGATGGTTCGTGAAGTCGCATCCAAAACCTCCGATGTGGCCGGTGATGGAACCACCACGGCCACGGTGTTGGCGCAGGCAATTTTCCGCGAAGGCGTGAAGACAGTTGCCGCCGGCGCTAATCCGATGGCGCTCAAGCGAGGCATCGACAAAGCGGTCGAGCGCGCGACGGAAGAGATCAGGCGTTTGGCTAAACCTGTAAAGGGCGATGCGATTGCGCAGGTCGGAACTGTTTCGGCAAATGGCGATTCAACGATCGGCAACATTATCGCCGAAGCGATGAACAAAGTCGGCAAAGACGGCGTCATCACGGTTGAAGAGTCGAAGACGATGGACACCTCGCTCGAGGTCGTCGAGGGTATGCAGTTTGATCGTGGTTACCTCAGCCCCTACTTCGTAACTGATCCGGAGCGAATGGAAGTAGTGCTCGAGAATCCTTTGATCCTGATTCACGAAAAGAAGATCAGCTCGATGAAGGACCTGCTGCCACTGCTCGAGCAGGTAGCGAAGATGGGCAAGCCGATGCTGATCATCGCGGAAGATGTCGAAGGCGAAGCGCTCGCGACCCTCGTCGTCAATAAACTTCGCGGCACACTGAACATCGCGGCCGTCAAAGCGCCGGGATTCGGTGATCGTCGCAAGGCGATGCTTGAGGACATTGCGATCCTGACGGGTGGCAAGGTCATCAGCGAAGACCTCGGAATCAAGCTCGAGAACGTCAAGATTGAAGACCTTGGTCGCGCCAAGAAAATCACCATCGACAAAGACAACACGACAATTGTCGAAGGCAACGGCAAGCAGAGCGACATCGAAGGTCGCGTGAAAACCCTGCGCGCCCAGATCGAAGAAACTTCGTCCGACTACGACCGCGAGAAACTGCAGGAGCGTCTCGCGAAACTCGTCGGCGGCGTTGCCGTCATCAAAGTCGGCGCAGCAACTGAGACCGAGATGAAGGAGAAGAAGGCGCGAGTTGAGGATGCGATGCACGCAACACGCGCGGCTGTCGAGGAGGGTATCGTTCCGGGTGGTGGCGTAGCCCTCGTTCGTGCTGCCAAGGTCCTTGAGAAGTTTCAAATCAACAAGGAAGGCGAAGGTGACGCGGACGAGCAGATTGGCGTGAACATCGTTCGCAGAGCACTCGAGGAGCCTCTCCGCCAGATCGTTCAGAACGCCGGCAAGGAAGGCGCCGTTGTAGTCGAACGCGTTCGCGCGGAGAAGAACGACAGCTTCGGCTTCAACGCGCAAACGGAAGTCTACGAAGACCTGGTCAAAGCGGGAGTTATCGATCCTGCCAAGGTGACGCGAACGGCATTGCAGAATGCTGCTTCAATCGCGGGTCTCATGTTAACCACGGAAGCGATGGTTTCCGAACTTCCCGACGACGACAAGAGCAGTCCGGCTATGCCAGGTGGCATGGGCGGCATGAGCGGAATGGGGATGTAATCAGGGACCGCGGGCGTCTCGCCCGCTTCTCGAAATCAAGCGGCCTCGCTCTCAAAAGGAGCGAGGCCGCTTTTTTTATACAGCAAACTGTTAATTTGCGACGCTTCGTTGCCACAGAGTTGCGCGTTGATCACGCACGCAAACTAACAGTTTGCGTTACCTTTCTTCGGGAAAGCGCGACTCAATCAGACCGCCGCGATCTGTTCCGTGTTTGAGCGTGAGTTGGGGATAGGTTGAGACTTCGCTTCTCAAGCGTTTGATGGCGAGTTTGCTTTCGACGTCTCGGATGTCCTGTTCAGTGCCTTCAATTTCCATGAACAGACCGAAAGGCAGCTCGTCAATCACAATTTCCGTTTTCCCTAACTTCCAGGTTTCGCGACGCTTCTCGTAAACCAACGCCGCCGTAAACCCGAGGGCTTCGAGGATCAACTCCATCGCCCCAGGATCGTCCACACGAGTTTCATCCTCGCGTTGGTGTTTGATGGCCGAACGCGTAGGAAAGCGTTCCTTGTAAGTGAGGATTCCACGCTTGCCGATGCGACGCAGACGCAACACCGAACGCCCGACGTCGAGAGTCTCGCCCGCGTAAAGCGTGTTCACTTCAAACTCCGCGCCTTTGCGCTTAGCACCAAGCACTGGCAAACGTCGCAAGACTTCCTCGCGCCGCTTTTTAGTAAGGCGGTACTTCTTTTCGATTTCGATGGGCATTAACCAAACCGTCCTCTGCTAATCTAATAATCAAACAGGCATATGAGATGGGCCGAAAGGGAACAAACGAACAAACGCAACAGAATGACCATTCTCCATCGTGGCTGCTGCTTCCATATTTTGCCGCGGATTATCGCGGATCACGCGAATCTGAAAAACCTTCAGCATCTCTTGTTCTTTGTGGCTGATCCGCGCTATTCACCTTATCATCGAAGTCCGCTGGCTTTGTGTGAGAGTGCAGCGAGATGTTTTTGTTCGCGGCGACGTGTCTGGTAGATGCCACCCGTAATATGAGAATTAACGCTTACTGGCGTGAAGGATCGTCAAGCCCACGACCTCACCTTTTTCGTAACGCACAATGACGTCGTCATCGGTGATTTCGCTGTCAGTCGCGTGGCTCGGTCTCTTAAAGTTTATGTAGAGAGTGTCGGCCTCGGGATCGTATGATGACCAAAGTAAGTGGCTCGGTGAATGTGTGAGCGCAGGCACCAACTTCAGATACTCTTCAATGTTTGCTATGGCCATAGCTGTTTTCTTCTCTCCAACGAGCGGATTCGACGCGTCACGAAGGCGGTGATTACGAACCCGTCATGCGGGACTTCACGATACACCACGACCAGATAGTTGCCCACCTCCAATTCCCTAACCGCCAATAATTCTCCCGCGTTTCCTTCTACAATGCGAAGTGGATCGCGGATAGCTTTCAGTACTTCCGCTTGGAGTTTGGATATTTCGCCGTGCTCTTCGCGAATGTGTGCCCAGCGCTCATCGGTCAAGCGAATCCCGACACCGTTTTTGATACTGCCAGCTTCACGATAGAAATCGGAAAACACTTCAGGGAGATATTGCCAAGAAGTTGCAGCCCCGCTCTGCCCTTTGCATATCTAAGTTCCTCGGGGTCCTGGTTTCTAGGCTGCCGTTGCAAATCAAACCGAGTTAAACCGCAAAGATTGGCATAGTAAGCAAAGCGACTCGCAGTCTCCTCACTCAGAGACCGTCTGCTTCCAATGCTGCCTCTACGCCTGTCTCATCCAGCGCATCACTTCCGGAATCGTCGCCTTCTTGCCGTACATCAACATGCCGATGCGATAGATTCGCGAGGCCAGCCAGAGCAACAACGCTACGGTAGCAACTCCGATCCCCAGCGAGAGTGCAATCTGCCAAAACGGCGGTGTCTGCGAAACGATTCGCACAATCATCGTGATGGGTGAAAAGAATGGGACCAGGGACACCCAGAAGGCGAATTGTGAGTTAGGCGCGCGGATTACCGGGAAGGCCATATACAGCGCGGCCATTAGCAGAAACACTACGGGCATCGCCATCTGCCCCCCTTCCTGCGTCGTCGTAACCATCGATCCGACGAGCACGTAGATGGTTGCGTAAATGAAATAGCCAAGCACGAAGAACAAGAAAAAGTAGACAAAGAATAGCGGCGGCAGGTGTGGGAGATTGACTTCTCCTGTCGCCAGCGACGGCAGCACGTAAACTGCAACTACGCCGAACGCTGCTACCCAGATTCCGAGTTGGGTGAGCGCCATCAGAGAAACGCCGATCAATTTGCCCAACATCAAATGGAAAGGCCGTACTGAGGAAAACAGAATCTCCGCGATGCGCGTTTCTTTCTCCTCAACAATGGCGCCAAGGACCACCTGGCCATAGAGGAGCACGGTCATGTAAATCAAAAACGCGATGATGAAGACCATGACAAACCCGGCGCCTGAATCTTTTGCGCCTTCCTGGCCCTTTTCATTTACCGGATAAGTTGCAACGTCGACCGACTTCGACAGCGCGTCCACATCCGCGTTTTTCACACCTCCCTCAATCAACCGCAGTCTTCTAACGACGCTATTGAGCCTCTCCTTAATCCGGCCGCTGGTGAAAACATCGCCCACATTGCGTCCGTAATAAGCGGTCTTGCTATCGCTGTTGCTAAGAATGTCCGGAGGAATAACCAGATAACCCTCCAGCTCTCCGCGGCCAATGCGCGCGTTCAGTTCACGCCGCACTTCGTCGACCGATCGACCATCCAGGTTTGCCTGTTCGACAATGAAACTACCCCTGACAGATTTTTCCGCTTTCTCCATGCGGTCCTTAGGATTTGCAGGCATCGAACCAGTCTCGCCGGGCTTCTCGTCAGTCGCTTCCTCACCGCGATCCGATTTGGTTAGAGCGCTACGTACGGGCTCGTACAGCGTAGTGCCGGCAGTTTGATCCACGATGGCAATGCGCGTATCTCCAGTTTTGATACCCAGGAGCAAACCGGGAACAACCGTAAACACGACCAGCATGAGTGGACCCAACACCGTCATGATGACGAAGAACTTCGTGCGCACGCGTTGCAGATATTCGCGCTTGATGACTGCCAACAATTTGTTCATACGTTCTCCGTAACCTTTTCGATGAAGATGTCGTGCAAGCTTGGCTCGATCATCTCGAACCTTTCAATTGTGGCGCCGGCAGCGATCAGCGCCTTCAACAACTCCTGTGGACTGGCGCCTTCGCTCAGTAATACCTCGAGACCATCGCTGTGACGCTGCACCTTGCTGATCGACGATGAATCTGCCAGCACGGATTCTCCGCCCTGCAAACGCAAGGCGACTGCGTTGCGACTAAACGCACGCTTCACTTCCCGGATGCTGCCTTCCAAAACTTTGCGCGAACGATTAAGCAAACAGATGTCGTCACAAATTCGTTCTGCAACTTCCATTTGATGAGTGGAGAAAATAATCGTCTTGCCGGCTGCCTTCAGTTCGAGGATGACGTCTTTCAAGACTTCGACGTTAACCGGATCCAAACCGGAAAAAGGCTCGTCAAGGATTAGCAGGTCCGGCTCATGGACAATCGCATTGATGAACTGAACCTTCTGTTGCATGCCTTTCGATAACTCGCTCGCCTTCTTGTTTTTCCATTCCGGCAACTTCAAACGCGCCAGCCAGTGGTCCACGCGCTGGTCGGCTTCTTTGGCGCTAACCCTCTTGAGCGCCGCAAAATATTTGATCTGCTCGCCGACCTTCATCTTCTTGTACAGTCCGCGTTCCTCCGGCAAGTAGCCGATGCGGTCCTGAAGTTCCGGAGTGATTTGCTTCCCAAACACTTCTATGCGGCCTGAATCGGGGGCCGTAATATTGACTATCATCCTGATGGTCGTAGTTTTTCCCGCGCCGTTTGGACCAAGCAGCCCATAGACCCGGCCGGGATAGACGGCAAGACTCAATTCACTTACCGCGGTAAACTCACCAAAACTCTTGCTGATGTGATCAATTGAGACAGTGGGCGGATGATTCGTCATTTATCGATCTTTCTTTGCGAGTGATTCAGGCGTCAGGTTCGCAGGCCAGTGGTGGACGTTTCTTTTTTCTGAGTACACTGATACGACGAAATGCTGAACAAAGTTTTGGTTGCGCCGCGACTGCACTCTGATACATAGTTACCGCGACAGCCACTCGCACGTTTCTTCGACCAGGAGTCGCCTGCCTCTCTGGCTGCCGCTTAGCAAGGTCCCCCGAGCTGGCCCGCTTTTACAGTGCGAAAATATGCCTTCATCGTCTTCTATTATCAAGATATCAAAGGTTCTGGCGTTGGCTTGTCTGCCGCTGGGCCTCTTGGCTTATCTATTAACCTGGTCGCCAGTCGGGCACGGACAGAATCCAACCGCCGCGCCGAGCCAGGATCAGTCTGAAGTCTTGCGCGTTTACACGGAGCTCGTGCAGACCGACGTCATGGTTTTCGACAAGCAGGGCCACTTCGTGAACGGTCTTAAGAGTAGTGACTTTGAACTTCGGATCGATGGCAAGCCGAAGCCAATCGAGTTTTTTGAAAAGATTACTGCCGGCAGCGTCAACGAAGAGTCGCAGCTTGCGGCGGCGCGCGGATCCGGAGCCCGTGCGGAGAGCAAGACTGCTGGGCCAAGTCCGCTCGATCGCGGCCGACCGATCTTTTTCTATGTGGACGATATGCACCTCGATTTGCCGAGCCTCGCGGCAACTCGAAAACTGATCAGTCGGTTCATCGAAAGGGAGATGGGCCAGAACGATGAAGCGGCCATCGCATCCGCCAATGGCCAGATTGGTTTTCTGCAACAACTCACCGATAACAAAGCCGTACTTCGCGCGGCCCTGGCCCGCCTCAAGCTGCGTCCCTATTCGATTCGCGATTTCGAGCGACCAGCGATGACCGAGTACCAGGGATTAAAGATCACTCACGGCGACATCGACACCACCAGCTACTTCGTGGAACAAACGCTTAAAGAAAATCCTGGCATGACTGCTGAGTCGGCCGCTGCCCTGGTGGGTAGTCGCGCTACTGCATTGGTCCAGCAAGGTGGATACATCACCACCAGCACGCTCACCGGACTCGAGGGATTGGTTCGCTCGGCAAACAAGCTTCCGGGACGCAAGCTCGTGTTCTTCATCTCCGGTGGTTTTCTGCTTGACGATCTGAATTCCGATTCGCGTTACCGGCTGCAGCGAATTACCAGCGCGGCAGCGCGCAGTGGCGTAGTCATCTACTCAATGGATGCGCGCGGCCTGGTCACCAGCCTGACTGATGCGAGTGACGCGGCTCAGCCTGATCCCAGCGGGCGGCTGTCGCGTGCGGGGATGGGCGAGCTTTCGGCAACGCAGGATGCTATGAATGCCCTGGCGAGCGACACTGGCGGCAAGGCTACCTTCAATACAAATTCACTCGAGCCGGGCTTGACTCGCGCTTTGAAGGAAACTTCAACCTACTATCTGCTCGCCTGGAAACCGGAAGTGCAGACTCAACATGCGAGCAAGTTTCGCCGTCTTGAAGTGAAGATAGTCGGCAAGCCTCATCTACTGGTCCAGGTGCGGCGGGGATTTTTCGATCGAGAACCGGAAACGACTGCGAAATCAACCAAGGCTCCCCGCTCCGAGAAGCTCGATAAGGAAAAGAAACAAACTGACGTCGTAAAGTCGCCGGAAGCTGAGTTGCGAAAAGTAATGATCGCGCCTTATCCCGCTCGCGACATTCCAGTTTCCCTCAGCCTGAGTTACCTGAACACCCCGCTCAGAGGACCAGTGCTCTCCAGCGCGCTGCAAGTGCCGAATGAGTTTTTTTCCTTTGATCCGGTTAACGGAAAACAGATAGCGGTCGTCACTGTCGCCGGAACCGTCTTTGATGACAAGGGCAATCCAGGCGCGGGCTTTAGTAACCGCATAACCATCGATGCGGCTTCAGTTGCCGCCGTCAAAGAGGGGCGCGATCTAACCTACGGCTATCCCGTCTACGTTGGACCGGGACTCTATCAAGTGCGCGTTGGAGTGCGGGATGAAATAACCGGACGCTCGGGTACGGCGTACAGTTGGATCGAGATTCCGAATTTGTCTTCGGGCCAGTTGGCCCTAAGCAGTTTGCTGATGGGCCTGCGCACGCCGCCGGCAATCGGCAACGCTTCGGCAACCACCGAAGATTTACCCGGCCCAGTGGACATGAGCATTGCG
>DASYMB010000344.1:0-4321 GCA_036009285.1 Pyrinomonadaceae bacterium
GTGATTATTACGTACACTCTTTCACCGCCACGTACGGTTTCTCTAACAACGACTCGGCCTGCCGCGACTGCCTGGACACTCGCCCCTTCATGTCCAGTTCCCATATCTTCTTTTGAGTCGCATAGATTAGAAAGACCAGGCCCACTGCCGCGCCGGCGTTAACCCACTTTAATCCGCTGATCATGTGTCTCGTACCAAAGGAAATCAGCAGTCCGTTGATGATGATGAGAGCAAGCCGAAACTCAGTGGGCCCGAATTTCAGGTGACTGATCTTGAGTTCATCCAAAGCTGCAAAGGCGAGAAAGGTGCTGAAATCGTAAGCCGCGAAAAGAGCCAGCATCAAGAGAAGTTGAAAGCGCGAGCGCTCAGGTAGGACGAAGGAATAACCGACGATCACGGAACAGAGAAAAAAATAGTCGAGCAGGTGATCCATGTAGTAGCCCCATCTCACCAGACCCGTGTTGCGATACTTGCCGACCTTGCCGTCGTAATGATCCGTGACCCATTGCAGCGCGATCATTGCTGAAACCACCCAAAGCCAACGGATGTTGCGCGCCGCCAGAAAGCTGAAGACCAGAATCAGAAGCGACCAAACAAGGGTCAGCATGGTCAAGTGATAGGTCTCGAGCCAACCGGGAATTCTGGGAATAACGATGGGCGCCAGCCGACGCTCGAGCGGAGCGAGAAATGATGTATTGGTCTTATGAGCGCCGGAAAAGTTTTCTGTTTCCATGGTGATTGAAATCCTCCGTCTATCCGATGAGCACGGAGCAAAGTTGAGGCCGCTGAAGGTTTTGACTAAGTCCTGACGACTATCGGACTATTTATCTTGTAATCACAGGATATGTGCCACTGTTACGTCTGCACCGAGTATCGAAGCGACGGCTGGCTATCACTCTACTCTTTCAAATGAAAGATTTTTATGACATGCAATGTTAGATTTAGTTTGTGCACGTCTGTTTCGACTTGCATTAAGTTGTGAATTCTCATTCACACCAGTGGCTTCAGCCCGGTGTTGGGAATGATGCCCGGCCTCCCTTTAACCGATTCAACGGTTTCCAAAGCTGCGTTGAAGGCACAACCGTTAAAACGGTTCCGATTTTTGAGGAGCTGCAATGGTCGCCGGGCTGAAGCCACGGCATGAATGAGAAGTCGAATGCAAGCTGGCCGGAGCAGACCGGCGCCAATCGATGACGTGAGGGTCTAAAGGAACACAACTGACTGCGAACTGGGAATATCGAAACGACGGCGGCAGCTTCGACACGCGAGCATATCATCGATTCGCACCATATAGTCCCGCGATTTTTGATAGCGCATACGGTCCTGCTCGTTCGCCCCACGCGGAGGCGCTTGCTTCTTCGTCCGCTTCAGCCAGCGAACTTCATACTCCGCCCGTTCCCGACAGTGGGGACAGCTATACGTCGCCTTTTTGGATTCCTGCTTTTCGTTAAAGAAGTCTTGTTCGTTCATAGGACTTTTGCTTCGTTACCTTTCCCCCAGTTCCCGCAAATAACGAAAACTGTAAATTCCTGTCTCGTGTCCATCGCTCCAGCGAAAATTCAACGCGTAACGTCCCACGATATTTATGTCCGCCATCGTGAGCTCGTCCGAAACTGCCTCTGGTTTGAGTACGCGCTGGCCAGTCCACTCATTAACGCATTGCGCGCAGGGGCAGGCGCGCCTCAGTTCAGCAGCGGTGTAGCGGCAAACGCAATCGTCTGCCCAGGTTATCAGCAGGCCTGAATCGCCTTCCTGCTTGATCTCTCGCGGCTCAATCGCCGGCCCTCGTCTTTCAGGCGCCTCTATCATTCTTCCAGAACCCGTTACGCTTCCTCAGCGGTCTCCTGCTGCCGTCTGCCTACTGCTCCTGCCTACTGCTTTGCGCCTTCCGCTTTTCGCACCGCTTCGGCTACCGCGGCGGCAGTTATATCGAAGTGTGACGCATGCCAAACAACCTGGCCATTGCGCAAAACGATAACCTGCGGAGACTCGTGTGTTACGCCCAGGCGGTGCTCCATTTCCCGCGAAAGTTCGCGGGCGCGCTGCACTTCAACGAGGGCAACCTCACCTTCAAACTCCCCCATTCGCTCGTACGCGGCAGCGCTAATGGGACAGGTCAAACTGTGTTTGAAAAAAACTACCGGTCGCTCTTTGGAACGTTCGGCCAACTCGTCCAAGCGGCTGGTCTCGGTGATTCTGTCGAAGTGATTTTCCATTTAGCATCAACCCTGGTACGGATAAGGCGATAGTAGCTTATCGGTTTGATTCACACAAAGGCGGTGATTTCCCCGCCTGGGTGGTGGGGAAAATCCAGCCGCGCTACTGATCCAGCAGCCTGGTAGTATTTTCTGTCACGCTCGGGGGATTTACCATCTCAGTCGTATCGCCGCGCCTTACCCCAAAGCTCGCCGCCGGAATGCTGTGCGACACAGGTAAAGCAACATAATCTTCGGCATTCAACGCGCTCTTCATTGCAGAATTCCCCGGGGCGTTTTGGACCTCAGGTTCCAATAGCCAGGCATAGAGGAAGCGAACAAAACCGGCCACACCAATAATGATTGCGGGTAAAAACAAGATGAGCTTGGCGCCCAGTCCCGGAGCACCCAGCGGACCATGCATCACCGAGTCGTGAATGATCCCTGCAATAATTGCCAACAGCATGGACGTGAGCATCAGAAGCAAACCAAACCGCTTGCCTCGTTTTCGCCCACCAAACTTTGCCGCGAAAGATTCTGAACCTCGCTTCGGAAGCGTTCCGCCGGTCACCAGCAGTTCCGTCACAATGCCCAGCGCGAAGCCGCAACGTGAACAAAAACGCATTTCATCCGAGACCTGCTGTTGACCACATTTCGGACAATGCATTGGCAAACTCCTAAACCAAAATTCACCGCCGTCTTCGGCTAAATCCGGGGGCACTCACATCTTCATCATTGGTTACGAGTCGCATAATGTCAAAGTTCATGAACATGGGAACGATAGACACCGAGCGCTCGAGCAATATAGCGCAGCCTCAGCAGGACAAAACAAAAGACGGGAGCGAAGACCCTTGTCTCTGCTCCCGCCCCTTTATTTTTGAACGCTTACACCTTAGTAGCCGTTGTAGCCGTCTCGATAGCCGTTCGCGAATCCCTCGCGGAAGTAACGGCGATAAAGCTCTCGATTACCGTAACGCGAATTGTAATCTTCCGTGGCGCTTTGATAGTCGCCCTCGTCGCGATACTCGAAACGATCACCTCGCTGCCGGTCCTTGCGGCCCTCCTGAATGCCGTTGTTGTAACCGGCGTTCAGCGCAGTCTGGCGAAGTTGGGCTGAGCCACCATACCCGCCGTAACCGCCCCAGTTACGTCCGCGCCGGGTGCGATCGTTGTTGTTGTCATCGTTGCGCCAGTCATCATTACGATTGCGATCCTGCTGGCGCCGCCAGTCATCGTTGTTGCGATTGCGATCAGGCTGCTGTCGTCGTAGCTCTTCCTGGCGTCGCAACTCTTCCTGACGATTGCGCTCGTCCTGCTGACGTCGCCAGTCGTCGTTGTTACGGTTGCGATCCTGCTGGCGCCGCCAGTCATCGTTGTTGCGATTGCGGTCCGCCTGCTGCCGTCGCGATTCTTCCTGCCGTCGCAGCTCCTCGTTCCGGTTGCGCTCCTCCTGTTGACGACCCGCTTCGTCCTGTTGACGTCGAGCTTCGTCATCGCGGTTGCGATCGCGACCTCGCGCTTGATTGTTGTCCTGATTTCGCTCTCTACGACGCTGCTCGCCGTTTCTGTCGTCCTGACCGTCGCGCCCCCTGCCACTGTCTTGAGCGAAAGCCACCAGCGGCAGCGACACAAATAGTGCCAACGCCAGCATGGCCACTCTCGTCAGGAATTTTTGCCTCTTGCTATTCATCATAATCTCCCTTCGATTTACAACAGCCCGAGCGCTAATTGTTGGCGGTCGAGCGATATCCCCGCAGTTCGCTCAACAACAGCTATGCCACGCGCAAACGTTTGGTGAAAGAGAAGGAAATCATAAGCTTTGCGGTAACGCGAATGAGGGCGATACCCGATTTAGGGTTCTCCCCACGCATTGGGTGCGTGAGCTTCTCTATTATTGGGAAGCAAGGACTCGCGAATTCAGGGACGAACGCTGAACTGGCGGTCGGGCCCGTATTCGGCAACCACGATTGTCCTTGATCGCGATGCCTCTGTGGCCGTGGTTACAAAAGCGAGTTGCTTTTCGAGTTGCTCTTAGCGCCAGTCGCCAACGAGAACAAACGGCGCCCAGTAGAATGGCGCGCTGTATTTCTTCCCGGCGATCATTGCGAGTTGAGCGTCGCGCATCG
>DASYMB010000345.1:0-4086 GCA_036009285.1 Pyrinomonadaceae bacterium
ATGAAATTGAGCGGTTGGCAAAATCTTCTCCCGACATAGAGATATCCCATGATGGTTACCTCAGCGTTTCCCTTGAATTTGTACGCGATGCCTTCAAGTTAATCGAACCCTTGCTCCTTGACTTAGCCCGGCGAACCGACCAAGAGCTACGCGCAAAGGGGGTCAGTGACAAGCATCCCATTGAGCAAAGCCACTGAAAGCTCTTCCCCGAAACTCGTGCGCGGGCTGGGCCTCGTCGATGCCAGCATGATCGTTATCGGGTCGATGATCGGCTCGGGAATTTTCATAACTTCGGCGGAGTCTGCGCGACTGGTGGGAGCTCCGGGATGGCTACTGATCGCGTGGGTCCTGGCGGGCGTTCTCACGATCACCGGCGCGCTCTGTTGCGCGGAGTTGGCGGCAATGATGCCTCACGCCGGCGGCCAATACGTCTTTTTGCGCGAGGCCTATGGACCAGCGGTCGGATTTCTTTTCGCGTGGTCCCTGCTGCTCGTTATTCAGACCGGCACCATTGCCGCAGTCGCAGTTGCTTTTGCACGCTTCATGGGCGTGCTCGCGCCGCAGGTCTCAGAGTCAAACTACCTCATTGCGCCCACACATCTTTTTGGTAGTTACGCCATCAGTCTTTCCACCGCGCAATTAGTCGCGATTGTACTGATTCTCCTGCTGACACTAACCAACACGCGCGGCCTCAAGACAGGCAAGCTCATTCAAAACACTTTTACTTTCACTAAGACCGCCGCGCTTATTGGTCTGATCCTGGTGGGCCTTTTACTTGGCTGGAACCACCAGAGCGCAGCTTACACTTCGTCGTGGTGGAACCCGGTCGCAAATGGCTGGGATCCCCACGCCGTTCAACCCGGACTCGCGGCAACCGGCGCGACCGCGCTTTTGATGTTGCTGGGTCTGGCAATGGTAGGGCCGCTGTTCGCGCAATCAGCCTGGAACAACGTCACGTTTACCGGCAGCGAAGTCCGCGATCCCGGACGCAACTTGCCGCGCGCTTTGCTAATCGGCTGTGGGGCAGTGGTAACTTTTTATCTTCTGGCCAACGTCGCTTATGTCGTCACCCTTCCGCTCGCTACGCTGCAGAAACCGCAGAACAGCGTGGCCACTGCAACGATGCAGGCCATCTTTGGTCGGCCGGGCACGGTCATCATGGCCGTAGCGATCATGGTGTCTACGTTCGGCTGCAACAATGGCTTGATTCTCGCGGGAGCTCGAGTCTATTACGCGATGGCCCGCGACAATTTATTTTTCAAGCAAACGGCTTCGTTGAATCGCCGCCTCGTGCCGGCCGTAGCCCTCATCATGCAGGGAATCTGGGCGGCGTTTCTGACGTTGCCGCGCACGGTAACAACGACACTCGATCCGCAGTCGGGCTTGGCAAAACTCAGTTACGGCAATGTCTACACGCAACTGCTCGAATACATCGTGTCCGCTGATTTAGTTTTTTATGCGCTGATGGTGGGGGCTGTGATCGTCATGCGCCGTAAAGCGCCCGCAGCCGAGCGGCCCTATCGAACGCTTGGCTATCCTCTTGTGCCGCTGATATACATCGCACTCGCGCTGCTGCTGGTGATTGATCTCGCACTGCTGAAACCCGGAACATCCGGCATCGGTTACCTGCTCGTGTTAACCGGAATTCCGGTCTACTTCATCTGGCGCAGAAAATTTGGAGTGCGCTGACCTGTCAGCGCTTTGGTCGCCGCGACTTGTCGCGACTCGTTACGGTTGAACACCCACTATGAAGACTGGCATCAAGCCGCCACGTACCAAAGCGGCGACTGGTCGCCGCACTCCAAATCACTTTACCCATTCGTCCGCAATTTCAGTTTCTACTTTCACCGGTACAGTCTTCACGTATTCTTCACCCGCCGCGCACATCGCGCGTTCAACTTTTTGCGCAACTTCCTCAGCTTCATCCGCATCTGCCTCGACGACAATTTCGTCATGAATGATGTTGACGATCTGCGCATTAGTGCCGCGGAGTTCATCGCGTAGCAATCGCAAGGCACGTTTCAAAATGTCGGCGCTGGTTCCCTGTATCGGCGTGTTCTTGCCGTTGCGCTTCGTCATGGAAATCTGTTGACGATCCTGTTCATCGTAGCGGAAACGAACCAACCGCCCCGATCCAGTTCGCGCCTGACGCTCGCGCACGGCGCGATCTGCCGCTTCGTGAAGATAAGTGTCGAGCCCACGATAGGTGGCAAAATACTTACGCAGAATATTCTCAGCCTCCGACACGGTGGAACCAGTCATGATCGAGAAGCGTTGCGCGCCGATGCCGTAAACCACTCCGAAGTTCAAACGCTTCGCAAAATCTCGCTGCTCCCGGCTGACCTGATCCGGGGAAACATTGAAGACCTCCGCAGCCGTTACGCGATGAAGATCGGCGCCCGAGTTGAAAGCATTGATGAAGCCGCGATCGCCGGAAAACTCGGCGAGGATGCGCAACTCAATTTGTGAATAGTCGGCAATCACCAGCTTCCGGCCTTCCGGAAATCCGGAGAAGCAGCGCCGGTATTCCACCGCGTGCGGCACCTGTTGAATGTTGGGATTGGTGCAGGAAAACCTTCCGGTCGGCGCGCCTATCTGGCGAAAGTCAGCATGCAGGCGGCCGGTGGTGGGATTGACGAGATCGATCATGTTTTGACCGTAACTGGTCAGCGCCTTTTGCACGGTGCGGTATTCAAGCAACGTCCTGATTACCGGATACTCCGCTGCCAGCGGCTGAAGTTTCCAGTTGCGGGTGGAATCGGGAACCTGAATGCCCAGGCGTTCCAAAGCCTTCGTTAGCTGCTGGTGAGAATCGAGATTGATGTCATCGCGTTGTGGTCCACCGAAAAGCGAGCCTTGGGAAGATTCCTCGGCGAGCACGTTCTGCAACTCCTCAGCCAGTTCGCCTCTTCGCTTCTCAACGATAGCCAACTGCTCGAGCCACCGGTCCTTATGCATGTAGAACCCGGTCAACTCCATATCGGCGACTGTCATCACACAATCGAATTCAAGCGTCGCACACTTAATGAGCGAATCAGCCTTCAGTCGCTCGATCAGTTTCTCGCGCAGGGGCAGCAACACCGCCGCGTCGCGCGCGGCATACTCGAGTTGCGCTTCAGACAATTCAAAATTCCAGTTACTCAACCGCTCGGTCTTGTCCACCGCCTCATTCAAATAACGCAAAGCTACTGTGTCCAGGCCGTGCCGCTCCTCGATGTCGCCGGCGCCCAGCAACTGGCTCGCGAGCAGCGTGTCGAAGATTCCGCCGAGGTCCGTCCCTAAAGTGTGCTTAATAAACTTCGCGTCAAACTTCGCGTTATGTACGATCTTGATCGGGCGCGGCGCCGCGAGCAGATCGCGCAACGAAGCCAGCGCGTTATTTTTCTGTGGGTCGCCGTTTCGAAAAGCGTCGACGTCAATGACGTGCACTCCCGACGGCGACGCCAGTTGCAGCAAACGCATTCTCCCATAATAGGGATCGAGCTCAGTGGTTTCGGTGTCGAGTCCGATTGCCTGATGAGCCGATAACGACTCGACCGCCTGGCGCAGTTCTTCTTCAGTTTTGATTAGCTGGTAGTTCGTATTCATCAACAACGATTCTGCGATCAGTGCTCGTGATTAGTAATAATATGCAGGTTGCAACTCTGAATTAAGGACAACAAAGAACCTAACCGAAAAAAAAGATTCTGTCATTCGGCGGGCAGCGGCCGGGCGGGCGGGACAACGGGACGGCGAGCCTGTTTACGCGCGAAAGATCATCTTGGGTACTGAGAGGCAATGAGGTCAGTACCATCACGATATCAGCCGGGCGATCATGAAAGCAGCGCCGGCCGCAGCGCTTCCGATTAGCGCCGTTTGCAGCGCGCTGCGCATTGGCCGCGTGCCCGTGAACCGACCCTTGATGAATCCGAAAATGAATAACGCCGCCAGCGTCACGGCAATAGAAACGAACAGCGCGGTGGTTGTGTCGCGGGTAAACATGTATGGCGCCAGGGGAACGAATCCGCCCGCGGCATAAGCGCCGCCGATGGTAATGGCGCTGGTGAGGGCACGTTTTGGATCCGGCTTTTCGAGACCGAGCTCAAA
>DASYMB010000346.1:0-6086 GCA_036009285.1 Pyrinomonadaceae bacterium
GTAGATTCACGAAGCAGACAATATTAATAAGCTTATGAACAATGTAACCGTTACCAAGCGCGGCGCCGATCGCATTCGTCGCGGACATCTTTGGATTTATCGCAGCGACGTAATTGAAACCCACGATGCTGAAGGCGGTTCGATTGTCGTGGTGCGCGATCAGAATCGAAACTTTGTTGGGCAGGCTTTTTTCAGTGACAGCTCACAAATCGCTTTGCGGTTCCTGACACACGCCGAAGAAGCAATCGATCGCGAATGGTGGCAGAGGCGCATTCTCGAAGCAGCTAACCGGCGCGCGAACATCGTCCCAAACACCAATGCTTTCCGTCTGGTTTATTCCGAAGGAGATCTCCTGCCGTCAATCATCATCGATCGCTACGACGATGTACTGGTGCTGCAGACGCTTTCGCAAGGTTCCGAAAAAGTTAAGCCGCTGCTGGTGGAGATACTGGCGGAACAATTCACGCCGCGCGCGATTATTGAACGCAACGACGTGAGGGTGCGCCAACATGAAGGACTCGAGCTAATAGTGAGTACGCTATACGGAACTGCGCCGGAGGAGTTTGAGATCAGGCAGGACGGCATTAGTTTTTTTGTCTCGCCGTCGTCTGGCCAGAAAACAGGATCCTTTCTAGATCAACGAGAGAACCGGATCGCCGCTCGAAGTGTTGCGCATGGCCGTGCGCTTGATTGCTTTACGTTTGCCGGAGCCTTCGCGCTTAACCTCGCAGGCATTTGCGATAGCGTCCTGGGTCTCGACATTTCCGCTGAAGCGGTTGCCGCCGCGCGCCGGAACGCCGAACGAAACCATGCCGGCAACGTTGAATTTCGTGAAGCAAACGTGTTCGATGCGTTGCGTGAAATGGAGGCGGCGGGCGAACGCTTTGACACCATCGTCCTCGATCCGCCCGCGTTCGCTAAAAACCGCGCCAGTGCCAAAGCGGCGGCGCGGGGATACAAAGAAATAAATTTACGCGCGCTTAAACTGCTGAACCCCGGCGGCATTCTGGTGAGCTGCACCTGCTCGTATCACATGTCGGAAGAAATATTTTTGAGAATAATTGCCGAAGCTGCAAACGATGCTCACCGGACTCTGCAGTTGGTTGAGAAGAGAACGCAGGCCAGCGATCACCCGATTCTTTTGGGTGTGCCCGAAACTTATTATCTGAAGTGTGTGATTGCGCGAGTGTTGGATTGAAGTTGTCAGAACCACCTGCGGTAGCGGGTGGGCCCTCCGGCGAACTCCGGCGAATTGATCGGCCCACCCGCTACCGCAGGTGGTTCTGACAATCAGCCGCGTGAGGTTTCGTCGCGGGCGCTTTCAGCCAGACGTTTCGCTTCCGGCAGGGCTTCGAGTGCGCGCAGAACTTGTGGATCGCTGTCGAGCAAAACACGAGCGCCGGCGTCGTTTGAATACGCGGCCGTTACTATTTCCTCGCGCAGCCGCAGCTTCACAAAATCCAACTCTTCATCAACCTGCGCGGGCGTTAGTTGCGACTGCGTGTCCGTGCGCACGAAACCGCGGAAGGCTTCAATCACTCGATCGTTGATCGGGTAGTCCTGCGCTTTTGCATTCCTGCCGTACTGCACCCGCTCAACTTTATAAGACTCGAGACCGGTAACCAGTCCAGCGGCCAGTTGGCGAGTAAACTGAAATGCCGCTTCCGCAATCCGGTTTCGCGCTGGGGAAAAAGCAAACGGCTTGACGTCGATATCCGGCGTAATGCCGCCACCGCCGTAAAACACGCGGCCCGCGGCAGTCTTCACTGCCGGACCACTTTGCGGATGCGGAGTTGGCGATGCCTGCGCGAGAGGCGACTCACCATTTCGCAAGGCAGGCGAAGGGGATGCAGACGGCTTCGTCTCGTCCGTGTCGTGGCGCGTGTAGTAGTCGTATAGTGAACCACTGGAATAATCGCGCTGCAACGAACGGCCGTAAGGAGTGTAGTAGCGCGCGGTAGTCAACGTCAGGCCAGTATTAAAAGGCAATAGAAATACGTGCTGCACCAACCCTTTTCCAAAACTCGTTTCCCCGACAATCAGCCCGCGGCCGTGATCCTGAATTGCACCCGCGACAATTTCTGAAGCTGACGCGGTGCCGCGATTAATCAACACCACGAGCGGAACGTCTTCAGGATCGGAGCCGGTCGATTTATAAACTATCGGGTCGCTGTATTCAGTGCGGCCTTTGACGGAAACAACTACCTGCCCGCGCGGCAGAAATTCGCTGGCCACATCAATCGCCTGATTGAGAAGTCCGCCCGGGTTGCCGCGCATGTCGAGTATGACCTGGCGCATGCCCTCTTTTTTGAGTTTGTCCAAAGCCTCGCGCAGCTCTTCGTCGCTCGTGCTCTGAAAACCGCCGGTCAAACCAACGTAGCCGGTACCCGGCCGCAGCATGTAAGCGTTGCGAATTGACGGTAGTGGCACTGAATCGCGAATGATTGTGAAATCGAGTGGAGCTTCCGCGCCGGCGCGATCGACTTTGATTGTTACCGGCTCGCCCTTACCGCCGCGCACTTTCTTGGAAACCTGCTCGCTGGTCCAATCGCGCGCGTCCTGGCCGTCGACCTGAAGTATGCGATCGCCGTAGCGAAGCCCAAGCCGTCCCGCCGGCGTGCCTTCAACCGCTGATTGGATGTACACACCATCGCGATGCTGAACGATGGTTACGCCGATGCCGTAAAAACGCGAGTCCTGATCTTCTTTCAGTTTCTTGAATTCGCTGTAAGGAAAATACATCGAGTGGGGATCGAGCGTTGAGAGCATCCCCTGGATGGCGGCCTGCGTGGCCTTCTCGTAGTCGATGTCGCCGGCATACTCAACCGAGATAGCGGCAACGGCTTCGTTGTAATCCTTCTCGATGTCGTCAGCTTCGGTAATTGAAACCGCTCCACTCGGCTGAACACTGTGACGGAAGCGCCGCGAGCGACCGATGGTGCCGCCGACAACGGCCGCGATCAGGATTAGCGCGCCCGCGATGATAGTAAATCGTCTGGTCATAACTTATTAACTAACTCGGTGCCCCTTGAGGCCGGCAGTTCAGAGTTCAGCCTTTAGGCTGCTCCTTCGCACCGCAAGCTAAAGCTTGAACTCTAAACCGCAGGAATATTAACACAGGCGGCTTTTTTCGGTACTGCGTGCAGCGTGGCGATCTTATTTCATTAACACCGTCGCTTTAGCGCGGTGACGCTAGTATCAGACCGAATCCGGAAACCGTTTAAACGGTTTCCCATTCTTACTCAATCAATAGTCGCCGCGCTAAAGCACGGTGTTAATGAAAAATACCGAGTTCAAACTTCGTTTTCCTTCTGCAAAGGGTATCGCTGCGGGCCTATGGTATATTCGCCCGAATAATTCAGATGACGCTATCGCTATCAATCGTTGTTCCCGCCTATAACGAAGGCGCGCGCCTCGGCAAATCCTTGCGCGCAATCGTGACGTACTTGAATGACTACGCTCCCGAAGCGGAAGTGATCGTAGTAGACGACGGCTCGACCGACAACACTGCGGGCACCGCCAGAGACGAGCTGTCTAACTCGAAAAACCTGCGCACGTCAGTGATCAGTTATCAATCGAACCTGGGAAAAGGGCGCGCGGTCAGACTCGGCCTGCTGGCTTCGCGTGGAGAGATCGCCCTATTCACTGACGCCGATCTCTCTACGCCAATCACCGAAACTCCCAAACTCGTCGATCCAATCCGGCGAGGCGAATGCGATCTTGCGTTTGGCTCGCGAGCTCTCGATCGAAGTTTGATAGGCGTCCACCAACCATGGCGGCGCGAACAGGGCGGTCGCGTCTTCAACCTCGCGGTGCGGCTGGCGACGGGCCTTCCTTTTTGGGACACGCAGTGTGGCTTCAAGGCTTTCCGTATGAGCGGCTGCCGCCCCATTGTTGAAGGAGCGACAATCGATCGTTTCGGTTTTGATGTGGAACTACTTTACGTGGCCCACCGTGCGGGCTTGCGACTGAAAGAGATTCCGGTGCGCTGGGATCATGCCGAAGGAAGCAAGGTCAACGTCGCGACAGATTCGTACAAGATGCTCAGCGAAGTGGGAAGAATCCGGCAACAAGCACGCCGGGGTGTTTATGATCGGGCGATCAAGGGCGTGCATGATACGCAGGCTGAGTAAAGCAAACTGTTAGTTTGCGATCTGACGTTATCACTGATCCTTGAGAGCTTACGCTACTGACGCAAACTGACAGTTTGCTTTACAATTCGAACCGATGACTGCACGCCTCAATGTAAATATCGATCACGTCGCCACCGTGCGGCAGGCGCGGCGTGCGCCTGAGCCCAGTGTCGTTGCCGCGGCTATGCTATGCGAACAGGCTGGAGCCGACGGCATCACCGTGCACTTGCGAGGCGATCGCCGGCATATTCAGGATACTGATCTGCGTGCACTAAAAGCGAGCGTGACGACTTATCTGAATTTGGAGATGGCGGCGACGGAAGAGATGTTGCAGGTCGCGCTGGAAATAATGCCCGACGCTGTTTCCCTGGTCCCCGAAAGTGCGAACGAGATAACAACCGAAGGCGGTCTAGACGTCACCGGCAACATCGCCATTGTTCGTGCTGCTGTGGGTCGTTTGCGGCAGGCGGGAATACTTGCAAGCCTGTTCATCGATCCGGATCCAAAACAGATCGAGGCCGCACACAACATCAGTGCTCAGCAAGTCGAGTTGTGCACGGCGCCTTATGCCGACTCAACTCTGGGCGGAAGCGGCTTTCATGGCGAAGGCGCCCTGCGTGTGGGACAAGAACTGCGGCGACTTCGTGAAGGAGCGGCGCTTGCGACACAGTACGGACTGTTAGTCGCCGCCGGCCACGGATTGACTTATCGTAACGTAGGCGCGGTCGCTGCGATCTCGGAAGTCGCGGAATTCAATATTGGACACAACATCGTTGCGCGCTCAATTTTCATCGGGTTGGAACGGGCTGTTACGGAGATGCGCGAGGCGATCAGGACGGGAAGCAACTGTTAGCGTATGGAGTGCGGTGACCTGTCATAGCTTTTGCCTTGGGCGACTTGACGCCCTAAATCTTCGATAGCTTCAACCGAACAGTAGGTGCGACAAGTCGCAACCGACCACAGCGGTGACTGGTCACCGCACTCCAAATTGTTAGCGTCCCGAGCCGCCGCCGGCGAGTTGCAGGCGAACGACCGAGCGCTCCAGCTTGGCGCGAGCTTGTTCGAAGTCCTCTTCGGTTCCAGTCCACGCAGTCAACTGTTTCTCCATGTGGTCGCGCGCCAAACGCGCCCGCGCCGCATCAATCTCTTCGGGACGTTCCGCAACCTCAGCCAGCACGGAAACAACATCGTCCTTAACTTCAATGAAGCCGCCGGAGACGTGAAGCTGCTGCGTTTTCCCGCCGCTCGTATAGGAGAGTACGCCGGTTTGCAGTTGAGAAATCAGCGGCGTGTGCCCCGGCAATATGCCGAGCTCGCCGCCGAGACCGGGTGCGGTCACTGCGTCAACGGACTCAGAAAGCACGCTACGCTCAGGTGTCACTACTTCGAGTTGCAATTGGGCCATAGATAAACGATGAAGTCTGAATGATGAACTCTGAACGCGGAACGATGGACGGAAATTTCAGTTCATCGTTCAGCGTTCATCATTCCTAATTATTGAGCTATCGTCGTTCCTTTTTGCACGGCCTCTTCGATCGTGCCGACCATGTAGAAGGCCTGCTCAGGCAGATCGTCGTGCTTGCCGTCAACGATCTCGCGGAAGCCTTTGATGGTGTCTTCGAGCTTCACGTATTTCCCTTCGAGTCCGGTAAACTGCGAGGCCACGAAAAACGGCTGCGAGAAGAACCGCTGAACCTTGCGCGCGCGCGAGACGATCAACTTATCCTCGTCAGACAACTCGTCGAGACCAAGAATCGCGATGATGTCCTGCAAGTCTTTGTAGCGCTGCAGCACCAGCTTTACATCCTGTGCCGTCTTGTAATGCTCCGCGCCGATGATGCGTGGATCGAGAATGCGCGATGATGACGAGAGTGGATCGACTGCCGGATAAATTCCCAACTCGACGATCTGTCGCGACAAAGCTGTAACGGCGTCGAGGTGAGCAAAGGTGGT
>DASYMB010000347.1:0-6558 GCA_036009285.1 Pyrinomonadaceae bacterium
ATGCCGCTTTTCCAACAATACGCGTCGAAGGAAATTGCCGATCAACTACGCAATGAGATGCAGGTGCTGGCCCAAGGCGTGGAGGAAGATGTTCGCGACTTAAACGAGGATAACCCGATACAGCCAGTCAATACTCCAGAGCGCAAAGCGGAAGATGTGGAGCAGTCTTTGCTCGATCGAATTGATCGCGCGAAGACCTCGGCCGAACGCGACGCGATCTATTTACAACTAGCGACTCGCACCGCACAAAAGGGTGATCTGCGCGCGCGCGACTTCACCGAAAAGATCGAAGACAGTGAGATACGGAAACAAGCGAGACCTTACGTTGACATGACGCTGGCGCTAACCGCGGTTGAAAAGAAAGACACCGAGAAAGCACTGCTGCTGGCCGCCAAAGGAGAACTCACTCACGTTCAAAAGGCGTGGCTATTGTCGCAAGCGGCCAAGGCCCTGCCGGCGACGGATCGCGAGAAGGCGTTGGAAACTATTGCTGAGGCTGCGGCGGAAGCGCGGCGCGTTGACGTTTCCGATCCTGATCGGCAGCGTGCTCTCGTCGCCGTGGCCAACGCTTTCCTGGTGCTCGATCGTGCGCGCGCCTGGGAGACGATGCTGGAAGTTGCGAAGGCTTCCAACTCGGCCGAAGGGTTTAACGGAGAGGACGGCCGGATCACGATGCGACTGCAAATAAAAAACATGACGTCGCTGCGCAGCAGTACGGTTGATGACTTCAACTTGCCTGGCGTCTTTCGCACGTTGTCGCAGGAGAATGCCACGCAGGCAATCGAGCTGGCGCGCAGCTTCGAAGGGGAAGCGCCCCGCGCCACCGCGCTCATCGCCGTCGCCCGCGCATTGCTTAGTGAGAAGTAGGGGCACGGGCTTGTCCCTGCCCGCTTTCTTTTGCGGAAAGCACAGCCCGCTTTCTTTTGCGGAGAGCGGGCAGGGACAAGCCCGTGCCCCTACAACCGGTCAAGAGTAAATATTCATCGGCCTGGTCAGCAATGCAATCGGGTCGTCTACGTTCAAGGCTTCACGAACATAAAACGGCTCGCCTGCAGCCGCGCCGATAAGCGAACCAAAATAACGCATGCGATATTCGATCTGATCGACAAAGCCTGGCTCACTGATTCGCGTCACGGGCTCTTCGGAGTCGGGCCGGTAAAACTGCGAGGCGTGCGCTCTGATTGCCGCCATCTTTTCCTCGACAAAATCCGACACGTCAACAATGAATGACGGCACCGTGTGCCGGGAAAACAGCGAGTGCATTATGGCCGGCATCCGCACCGGTCCAGACTTCGCTTCCTCCGCTTCATCGTAGCGCGCCATCGTCGCCAGCCGCGCCGCCTCGCGCACAATCCGGCAGGTGTTGGCGTGATCCGGATGCGGGTCGTCCCAGTGGGTGGTGAGCAACACCTTCGGTTTATGCGAACGCAGAACGCGAACAACTGCCGTGCGCGCTTCTTCAGTCAACCAGATATGTCCGTCAGGTAGTCCCAGGTTCAGCCGCAAATCCAGCTTCATCAGGCGAGCAGCCGCGACCGCTTCTGCGGCGCGCAATTCAGTGGTGCCGCGCGTGCCCATCTCCCCGCGAGTCATGTCCAACACGCCGGTGCGATATCCCAGCGCCTTCAAGCGAAGCAACGTGCCGGCGACGGAGAGTTCCGCGTCGTCCGGATGTGAAAAGATTGCGAGCGCGTCCAGTTCGAATTGTGATTCGTCCATCACTTCTGAGGTTTAACCGCAGGAGGTGCGTTTGGTCAAGTGTCAGTTGATGCAGGCAGAAGCCCGGGTGTTAGCAAGGGCTTTTCTTTGCAACCGGCAAGAAGAGAGCCCTCGCTCACGTGCGGGCTTCTGCCTGGAGCGATGTGTTAAAGTACCGCGCTGGAATGCGTGAGTGTAAAGTTCTTCAAGAAACCGGATTCGGGGATAACAGAGTATGAGATGTCCAAGCTGCGGCAGACGGGCCAGTTGGGCCAGGACCCGTTGTCCTGCGTGTAGAACCAAACTTTTTATGTGGTACGTACTCGCGGTGCTGATCGTGGCCGCGGTTTGCTTTGGAGGACTGGTAATCCTCGAGAAGGCGGGATAAGGAGCTCTTTCAGATGTCAGATGTCAGATTTCAGATTTCAGATCTGATATCTGAATAATCTAACATCTTTAATCTAACATCTAGCATCTGGCATCTAACATCATCTAACGCCCCACTCCCAGATCCCAAAAAGAATTTTCTTATCCAAAACTTTCCCAGCCTGCTTCAGTGACAAAATAATTTGCCCACGATGATGCGACTCGTGTGAAATCAGGTAGCCGAGAAAAGCGCTCGCGTGCGGCTTGAAGCCTTTCACTCTGCCGCCTTGTTGAACGCTCTGGTCCAACAAAATCCTAATCGCTTCGCCCGAATCCAGCAGCGACTTGCGCAGCAGCTTCTTATCACCGGCCTGCTCTTTCTCAATTTTTATCAAACCCACTAACAGATCGGGCGCGGCGGATTTCAGCCACATCAGTCGGACGTTGTGTATATGCGCAACCTGTTCGCCGACGGTCCGTCCTTTCGACGCCGACAAACTCGCGAGCGCGGCAGGCTCAACCGCGTCGAGCAGGTAAAGATTGATGCGATTGTGAATTTCCCAGGTTTCGAGAAACTGCTTTTCGTCCATGGCCGGCTCCGGATGTAGAGCAAACTGTTAGTTTTCGGTTCCGAGTTTCGCTGGAAGGTTTTTGGGTTAACGATCGCAGACTAACAGTTTGCTTTACATAGTTGAAGGCGGTGAGTTTCGCCCCAGATACTCACCGCCTTCTCGCGTGCGGTGCTGCTGGTTGTCGGGAGACCTGAAATCAGCGCACACGCACGACGATGTTATTAGTCGTCAGAGCATTACCCGTCGCTCGTTGTAGCTCAGCGATAGCCTTGTTGAGATCTGTTTGTGCTCGCAACTCATTTCCACGCGCGGTTGTCAAAGCTGTTTGACGTTCGAGCACCAGGAACACCGTCGACTGCCCGGCATCGAGTTTTCGTTGCTCGCTTTTATACTGCTCCTCGCTGGCCGCCCGCGCGATACCCGCCGAGCGCAGCCGCGCCTCCGCACTGCGCACCACCTGCAAAGCGTTTCTAACTTCAACCTGGATCGACTGCTCGAGTTGTTCGCGCAGCGTGGCGATGCGCTGGCCTTCAACGAGCGAACGTCCTAACTGCGCCTGCGCGGTCCGGTTTCTGAGCGGCAAATTAATCTGCACCCCAACGCGAAAATTATTGAAGCGGTTGCTCAGTAAATTTTGCAGCGACTGATCGTAGCCGCCGAGCAGAACCGGCGAAATCGTTTGCACCGGCACCTCGGATAACCTATCGAACCCCCCATGTTCCAGGTTCTCGTGGTCCAGCAGTCTGTTGACGGCGTTTCGCAACTCAGTATTCGAGGTCGTAAACGGATTAATTCCGCCGCTCGCCGTGCCCGCCAAACCAACCATCCCGTAACTCCCAACCAGATCGACTGCCGGCTTGGTTTGTTCGCGAAAAAACTTCTGATCGATTTCATTGATCTCGCGAGCAACATTCGACTGTTGCAACTCGGGCCGGTTGTCGAGCGCCGCTTTCAAAGCTTCCGGGAGTGTGGTCGCCGGAGGAATGAGATCCACGGAATCGGTAGGAATGATCGAAACATTCCAAAGCTCTGCCTTCCGATCAACGGCGATCAGGTTCTTCAAATTATTTTCGCTGCGGGAAACCTCCTCGAGCGAACTAAAGAGCGTTTGTTCAAACCCCGCCAGCTGCGCCTCAGCCGCCACGACATCAATCGGTGCCAGCGCCCCTTCAGCTACCAGACGCTGGTTGTGTTCGAGCTGGGCGCGCGAATCGCTGACCGCATCCTTCTGCACCTGTAAATTGCGGAGCGCGAAAACCAGATCCCAATAGGCGCGCTGCACGTTGGTTATCGTTTCGATTGCCCTTTGTCGAAACTGCGCATCAGTCAGCGACAGGTTCTTTTTGCCGATCTCAATCAGCCGCCGGTTGTTGTCAAATCTTAAGCCACGCAACAGCGGCTGCGTGTAGCTGAAGGTCAGCGCCGTTGGGTATTGCGGGTCGAGCGCCGCGAATTGATTGTTCGTCGTTAGTCTTACGGATGAAAAATCCAGGTGGTAACTGCCGCCGAGTTTCGGTGTCAGGCCCTCAAGTCGCGCGGTGCCGGTGAAATCGCTTTGCGTCGTAGCTCCGTTTGAGCCACCGCTTAGAAAGCTCGAGATGGGATTCTTGGTGCGCTCGAAATAGGAAGACGAAATTAAACGCGGATCGTAAACACCGCGCGCGGCCGTTAGATCAAACTCGGCAATCTTGACGTTGTGTCGCGCTACTTCGATGTCCTTGTTGTTTTCGAGCGCCAGCGCCAGGGCCTCGCGAATCGTAAGCGGCTGTTGGCGGTCCATGTCTACACCGACGCGGCCAAGTTCCGGCAAGGGTTTCGGCGCCGGATGAAACTCGGGCGCGATTGCGGGCACTTGCAACTCCTGAGGTATTGGCGAAGAGGTTGGTGTCGGCGTTTGAGCAGTAACTGTCAGGGCGCACAACAAAAATGAAAGGACCAACCCCGCGGCTCTGCTGCCGCACAGTGCGGAAAGTCTTCGCCTTTCCGACGGATTCATTCCCCTCGTTGAGGCTCCGCCTCCGCTCAGCGGACGAGACAGAGCCTCGCTTGATTTAATTTTAGACGCTGCCGGAAAGCCATAGCCTTTCCGCACTGTGCGGCGGCCAAGCCGCAAACGAAGGTTTGTTCCAATCTCAACCATTGCTTTTAAGTCAATATCCAATTTGAAAAATTTCTCGCTAACCCTGCTAGTGTGGTGTCTCTAAAGTTCGCGCAACCAAGTCGCGCCGAACGCCCCCGCCGCAGAGCGGCCAAATGTTTATAGTCCAGGGCGGCCGCAGATACTTCTTCGCTCCGTAGGAGCGCAGGGTGCCGTCCCGCGACCCGAATGTCTCGCTCCTCTGGAGCGAAGACCTTTTGGGTATTCTGATTCTATAAATATTTCGTCCCTCCGGGACTGCCGATCGGAGCAACTGACGTTCTCAATTGTTGCGGAACTTTGGACACAGGACGCTAAGTTCTCGAAATCAATCCCAGCAACGAGGCGGTTGCGCTTGCCGTCTTTCGTCGTGCCCACGCGAATGCTCCAGTCACGCGCGAGCCGATCATTCCCCAAATCCGGCTGCGGGCGAGGTCGTCGAACAGTGAATAAAAAACCGGAACTGCCAGCAGCGTCAGCAGCAAACAGAGCGACTGCCCGCCGACTACCAGCACGCCGATGGACCGATTGGTTCCGGAACCCGGTCCGCTCGATATCGTCAACGGCAACATGCCTGCAACCAGCGCGATCGTAGTCATCAGAATCGGTCGCAAGCGATCGCGATTGGCGCGAACGATTGCCTCGAGACGCTCCATGCCGCGCGCGCGTAACTGGTTCGTGTGATCGATCTGCAGAATTGCGTTCTTCTTCACCACGCCGAAAAGTAGTAACAAACCGAGGCCGGAAAAAATGTTTATCGTTTGTCCCGTGAGCAGCAGCGCCAGGATGCCAAAAGGAATCGCGAGCGGCAGCGTCAGCAAAATCGTGACCGGGTGAATGAAGGATTCAAACTGCGCCGCCAGGACCATGTACATGAAGACAAACGACAGCACGAAGGCGAGCATGAAGTAATATCCGGCGCGTCCGAGTTCTTTCGAACGTCCCGCCAGACCGGTTTTGTAAGACGGGTCGATGCCCACCTCTTTTGCAAACTCGTTCATCTTCGAAATTACGGCGGCCTGCGAGCCACCCGGTTTCACGTTAGCCAATAGCATCACCTGACGCTGCCGGTTCAAGCGGTCGATCGCCGATGGGCCAGTGCCCTCCTCGGTGTGTACCACGTTGTCGAGACTCACCCAACCAAGCTTCGAAGAGGAAACGATCAACTGCTGCAGACCTTCGACGCTCGAACGAAACTGTCCCACCGCCCGCACCCGCACGTCGTATTGATCGGTACCGGCATTGAACGTGGAAACTTTTTGACCGGCGACCAGCGTGTTAAGGGCTTGCGCGATGTCGGCTACACGAACCCCAAGGTCCGCCGCGCGCGCGCGATCAATCACCACGCGAACTTCAGGCTTGCCCGTCACCAGCGACGAGTCCGCATCGACAACATCCGGAATCGTCTTCATCTTCGCGAGCAGCGCTTCGGAATACTTCGTCAGTTTCTCGAGGTCCGGACCGCCAATCACATACTGGATGTCGGCGTTACGGAAGCCGCCGCCGGAGATGGCCGCAACCTGCTGCACACTGGTCCGTAGTTGACCGGGAAACTCTTTCAAATACTTCGCGAGGACTTCAGAACGTGCCCGCACCATCAGATCGCTTTGCGAAACACTGCGCTGGTCGAGCGGTTGCAGCTTGACGTAAATCGACGCCACGTTTACCTGCTCCTGCTGCCCGCCGCCGATGGTGGTCAAGGTGTCGGTAACGCCCGGCAGTTTCCTAATGTCGGCTGAAATGCGCTCGGCCAGAATGTTGGTTGCCGAAAGTGTCGATCCTTCC
>DASYMB010000348.1:0-5741 GCA_036009285.1 Pyrinomonadaceae bacterium
GGGTAGCGTCCTTCTTCCCCACGCCCCTCGCGAAAGCCCATCCAGAAGTTATCGGCGAACCGCATCAAGCGTGACGAGGTCTTCGTTATTTCGCGATCGGCTTCGGCATCTTCGTAAGGAACAGCGCCCACGTCGCGAATCAGATCGTCGACCTGGTAGTTGGAAACCTGCGAGCCGAAATATTCGGAAGCAACGTCTTCAATCAGGTGCGCTTCATCGAGAATCACCGCCGTGTAATCAGGCAGCACGCTGCCATACATGCTGTTGCGCAAGGCCAGGTCGGCGAAAAACAGGTGATGATTGACAACCACGATGTCGGCGTCCAGCGCGCGCTCGCGCATGCGCGTGATGAAGCAAGCATCGAAGTCGGTGCACTTCTGGCCCAGGCAGGTTTCGGAGCGCGCGTCGATGTGACGCCAGAATGAAAGCGACTCCGGAAGGTTTGACAGTTCCGCGCGGTCACCGGTCGCGGAACTCTTCGCCCAGTGACCTACCTCATCGAAGTAATCAACTTCATCCAGCCCCTCGAGTACCGGCGAGCTTTCCGCGCGTCCCAATCGATGTAGGCAGAGGTAGTTGTTGCGGCCCTTCATGTAAGCGGCTTTGAAACTTTTCGGCAGCACACTCTGGAGAAAAGGAATGTCTTTCTCCATCAACTGTTCCTGGAGATTCTTAGTGCCGGTTGAAATGATCACGCGCCCGCGTCCACCGAGTGCAGCCGCAACCGCGGGCACCAAATAAGCGAGCGTCTTGCCCGTTCCCGTTCCTGCTTCGACGATCAAGTGTTTACGATTCTCAAACGCACGCACCACCGCCCGCGCCATTTCAATCTGGCCGGGACGATGCTCGTATTCAGGATGCGCCTGCGCGATTAGCCCTTCAGGCCCGAAGATCGTTTCCATAACAAAACTTGCGCCAACGAGAATTAGCGGCAGATTGACAGCATATCACGCTTGCTAAATGCAAAAGAAAGGCCGGTTCACCAGCGAGACATTGAGGAAGTTTGCTGTTCGTCTTAGAATCAAATTCATTAAGAATAGTGTCGACTCCCAACCATGCAAAGACGCAAACTGATCGAGCGCCTTAAGAACCATCCTAAGGGAGTGACCTTTGACGACATACGAAGACTGCTTTTGCACGAGGGCTTTGATCTCGATCATGTCACGGGCTCTCATCACATCTTCAAGAAGTCGGGAATGACTTTTGTCATTCCCGTCCATGGAAACCGTGTAAAATCCGTCTATGTCAGGCGGCTTATCGAGTTGATCGAGAAAGCGGAAGAAAAATCAAAATGAAGAACGAACTTAGATACCCAATGGTAATCTACCCCGCCGAAGAGGGTGGTTATGTAGCCGAAGTGCCTGCGTTGAAAGGTTGTTTGGCTCAGGGCGACACTTTGATCGAATGCCTCAAAGAACTTAAAGAGGTGCAAACTCTCTGGCTGGAGAGTGCAAGGCGCAATAAAGAAAAAGTTCCAAGTGCTGCCCAGGTTGCCGCGAGACTGCGGAAAATGGTTGCGTGATTTTCATATCTTACGAAACAAAGCTGCCTCAAGCCCCTATCGCTTCTGGCTGTCGCTTCAATCGTTTCGCATAAAGCGGAAAGCGCGCGGCGAGTTCAGTAACACCTTGCGTAACTTTCATCCGTACTTCTTCTGACTCGGGCGCGTGAACAACTTCCGCGATCAAGCGACCGATCTCGCGCATCTCATTTTCTTTCATACCCCGTGTCGTCACCGCCGGTGTGCCGATGCGCAAGCCTGATGCGACGAAAGGTTTGTTCTGGTCAAACGGAATCGTGTTCTTGTTGACGGTGATGTTCGCGGCTTCGAGCGCTTTCTCAGCGACTTTCCCGGTGATACCTTTGCCGTCCATCCAAACGTCAACCAGCATCAGGTGATTATCAGTACCGCCGGAAACCAAGCGCAATCCCTGCGCTTGTAATTCGCTCGCGAGCGCCTTGGCGTTCAGGAGAATCTGCCGCTGGTATTCCTTGAAGCCGTCGCGCAAAGCTTCACCAAACGCTACCGCCTTCGCCGCGATGATGTGCACGAGGGGACCACCCTGCACGCCGGGAAACACCTTCCTGTCGATCTCTTTCGCATGCTCTTCTTTACACAGAATCAAACCGCCGCGCGGACCGCGAAGAGTTTTGTGCGTCGTCGTGGTTACGTAATCGGCGTGCAGCACCGGCGACGGATGAAGACCCGCGGCTACCGGACCGGCGATGTGCGCGATGTCGGCAAACATTCGCGCGCCCACGCCCTTCGCGATCTCGCCGATGCGCTGGAAGTCGATAATTCGCGGGTACGCGGAAGCGCCGCAGACCAGCAGCTTCGGTTTGTGCTCCTCCGCAATTCGCTGTAGCTCGTCGTAATCAATCTGCTCGGTTTCGCGAGACACACCGTAGTCTGCCACTTTGTAACTGATGCCGGAGAAATTCATCGGGTGACCGTGCGTGAGATGGCCGCCGTGCGACAGGTTCATTCCCAAAATCTGATCGCCATACTGAATCGCGGCGAGGTAAACCGCCATGTTTGCCTGCGCGCCACTGTGTGGCTGCACGTTGGCGTGCTCCGCACCGAAAATTTCCTTCGCCCGATCGATCGCGGTCTGCTCCACCACGTCGGTCCATTCGCAGCCGCCGTAGTAACGCTTCTTCGGATAGCCCTCAGCATATTTGTTTGTGAAGACGGAGCCGGCGGCTTCGAGTACGGCTTCGCTTACAAAATTCTCAGAAGCGATCAGCTCGAGTCCATTAGCCTGGCGAGCGACTTCATTATCAATGGCTTCTGCGATCAGAGGATCGACCTCGGCAAGGGATGCGTTTCGTAAATCGGTCATTTGATCCTGGTCCTTTAAACTTTTGAACTTTGGACAGCGGTCCTCGTCGAGTGGTCGTAGTTGAAAATTTCAGAGGCACCGAGCAAGGATTCGAGCCTGAAGGTCTTGACTCATTCTCTGCTTCTCTCTGTGGCTGATTCGAGTCTGCGAATTTTCTCTATTCGTTCTGCATGGCGAGCACCCTCAAAGTCCGCAGCGAACCACGCGCGCACGATCGCCGGAATCTGCCCTGCAGGCGTGGTACGGGCGCCAATCGCCATCACGTTCGCGTCGTTATGTTGACGCGCGAGTCGCGCAGTCTCTTCCGACCAGGCTACGGCCGCGCGCACCCCGGCCACTTTGTTTGCCGTAATCGCCATCCCTGTCCCGGAGCCGCACACCAGCACGCCCTGGTCAGCGCGCCCCGCGGCGACTTGCTCGGCAACCTTGCGTGCGTAGTCGGGATAATCTACCGACTCCTCGGAGGCCGTTCCCAGATCGTCAACATCCAATCCTAGTTCAACCAGCAACGGCTTCAAACGTTCCTTTTCGGCATAACCGGCATGGTCGCTCGCAAGCGCAATTTTCATTGGTAAATCTCCGGCGAACTCAAACTTACGGCAGAGTTGGATGGTACATCACGCTATCAGTGCTCGCAACGAAGTAGGACAACTTGGAGTGCGGTGACCTGTCACCGCTTTTATTTTCGGCGGCTTGACGCCTGGATTCTGCGAATTAAAGCCGCGACAGGTCGCGGAAGATCAAAGCGCTGACAGGTCAGCGCACTCCAAAGCTCCTCCTACATTGCGTTAAGTTTTTTGCTAAGCGAGAATGGCTTGCAGTAGTTCATCTCAGGAAAGTTAAGCAAAAACATCAAATGCGCTGGTCACAATATTTCATTCCCACGCTTCGCGAGGATCCCGCCGACGCTGAAGTAATTTCACATAAACTTTTGCTGCGCGCGGGTTTGATTCGCCAACTCGGCTCGGGAATCTATTCTTATTTGCCCACAGCTCAGCGCGTCGCGCTGCGGATCATGCAGATTCTGCGCGAAGAAATGAATCGCATTGGCGGACAGGAATTTTATTTGCCGGCGCTTCATCCCGCCGAGGTTTGGAAGGAATCCGGTCGCTGGGACGCGATAGGCGACGACATGTTTCGTCTGAAGGATCGGAAAGATGGCGACATGTGTTTAGGTATGACACACGAAGAAGTGTTGACAACCATAGCCCGCAACGAACTACGCTCTTACAAACAACTGCCGCAGCTCTGGTATCAGATCCAGGTGAAGTTTCGCGATGAGCCGCGTCCGAAGTCGGGACTGATGCGACTGCGCACGTTCATCATGAAGGACGCTTACTCGTTCGACGTCGATCGCGCCGGACTTGACCGCGCGTTTCAGCAACAGCGCGAGGCTTACAAACGAATCTTCAACCGTTGCGGGATTCAGTTTTCGATTGTCGAGGCATCGTCGGGATCGATGGGCGGTTCGGAGTCGAATGAGTTTGTAGCCAGGACTGACGCCGGCGAAGACTTGATTGCGAGCTGCGCAAACTGCGGCTACGCGGCAAATCTCGAAAAGGCAACTTCGCGTTTGTCACCGATCAAGGATCTGGTGGGCCCGGATGCGCCGGAAGAATTTCCGACCCCGGGCGTGCGCACGATTGAGGACTTGATCACATTTCCTGGAGGCGCAAAAGCCGAGAATCAGATCAAGTCGCTCGTATATGTGGCCACTATCAATAACGAACCGCAACCTGTGTTGGCGTTGGTTCGTGGGGATCATCAAGTGCACGAGACGAAACTTGCCGACAACTTAGCGGCGACTGCGGTGCGCACTGCTCATCCGGAAGAGATTCGCGAACTACTCGGCGCTGGAGCAGGTAGCCTTGGCGGCGTGGGCGCGAGAGCGCGGGCGAAGGAAGCTAATTTTAGTCTTTTGATCATTGCTGATCTCGCGCTAAAGGATCGGGCCAACATGACTACCGGCGCCAACAAAGACGATCACCACTTGCGAGGTGTCGAGGTTGAACGCGACATCGAGCCGGACAAGTGGGCCGACTTGCGCGGCGTTGTCTTCGGCGAGCAATGTCCGCGTTGCGAGCAAGGCACGCTGGAAATCTACAAGGCGATGGAGATCGGCCACATCTTCAAGCTCGGCACGAAGTATTCAGAAACGATGGGCGCAACTGTGCTGACGGAAGAGGGAAAGCCGGTCCCGATCGTGATGGGCAGCTACGGCATCGGCGTTGAACGCATCATCACTGCGGCGATAGAACAGCACCATGACGCCGATGGAATCATCTGGCCGAAGAGCCTGGCCCCCTTTGATGTCATCGTTACCATAACGAACACCAAAGATCAGAGTCTCCGCGAGACGGCCGAGAAACTCTACAAAGATTTGCAGCGGGCCGGACTTGAAGTATTGCTTGACGATCGCGACGAGCGGGCGGGCGTGAAGTTTAAGGACGCTGACCTAATCGGAATTCCTTACCGCATCACAGTCGGCAAGAAAGTGGCCGATGGCGTCGTAGAACTCTTCGAGCGCGCTACGAAGAAAAGTGAAGACTTGAAGCTGGGTGAGATAGTTTCGCGTGTTCAGAAACTCGCGCTGGCTGGTTTGTGAATCCTCTGTCCTCTGTTGCTCTGTGGTGAGTCCGTCTTTATTAGTTCAGCCACAAGAGGCACAGAGAACACGGAGGGGGCACGGAGAAGACATTAGTTGTTGATATGAAATTCCTCGCGCTCCTATTTTTGATTCTCCTTCCCGCGTTGCCAAACGCACATACGCAGGATTTACCCGAGCTCGTGCGCCGCATTAAGCCATCGGCGGTAGCGATTGAAACGTTTGATTCCCGCGGCGAGAAACTCTCGCGCGGCAGTGGGTTCTTCATTGATTTTGATCGCGTCGTCACTAAC
>DASYMB010000349.1:0-5977 GCA_036009285.1 Pyrinomonadaceae bacterium
AAGTCGGACTGCGGGTTCAAAACTGCTGCCAGGGAAGTCACGGCCGTTGCATCGGCGATTTCACCGAGCGCAACGGCGGCAGCTCCTCGGACTGAATCCTTCTTGTCTGTAAGCCGATCACTAAGCGGAGCGACGGCTGCATGGCTGCGCGTTTGGCCCAGCGCATAAGCAACGTGCTGACGAACGAACTCCTCTTTATCGGTCAGCAGCGGGATCAAGCTCCTGGCGCTTTCGTCCGGCGGCAACGACAGAACCGCTGCCGCAGCGGTGGCGCGTACGATCGCCGCTGGATCGTTGAGCGCAGATAACGCTACGCGCGATGCCGCCGCATGATGCAGCGAACGCAACCGCATCAGTGCCTCTCGACGATCTTCAATCTCCGCGGAATTCAAACGCAGCCGTTGCTGTTCGATCTCCAGTTGAAGAGGCGTCAAAGCCTGTTTGGTTGTTTGATCCTGGGTCGTAGCGACGGCCGCGAAGGTAGTGGTCCCCAGCAGAATAATTCCGATAATGATGGCCGCAAAGAGCGCTCGCGAGTGTCTTCTGTATTCTTGCATTCTAGTTTTACAGGACGATCACGGTGCTTTGGCTGGAGCCTAATCCATCCTCGCAGTCAGAGCCTGCATAGAATCTACAATCAAGACTGCGATGGGAGGGTAAACCACCAGATCCGGAATCAGCAGAATCGTCGATGAATAAAAAAGCATGTTTGTCTTGGCAACCTGGGGCGGCAACAGCATCGTTAGTCCACTCATAAAACCCTGCGCATGCCAACCGATGATGAGTCCTATACCGATGCTGAGAGCATATCCAAGCAATAGAAAAGCGTAAGCGGAAAATCTGGTAAACGGTTGCTCAGGTATCTCCTCGTCTCGCATGATGGAATCCTGAATCGACTTTGGGCGGTAGGTGTAATGTGCGAAGTATTCGCGCAGTCGCGTCGCTAGGTGCCAGACGCCTATAACAAAAAGCGTAAGCACGATAACTCGTCCAGCGTAGTCAAAGGTCTCCCACAAATGAGGTTTGATCATCGCCACAAAAAACGTGGATAGAAAAAGCGAGACCGTAGTAAAGACTGCGCGCTGACGCTCGCGGCCTTCCTGGCGGTCTCTCTCAAGCACTTCATTGACTACTCTGTCCCACCGTGCTTGCATCGCCAAACTCCGTGCTCGTTGCGCGTGTGGGTTGTTGGATTGCAGTATCGAATAACCGTTAGCAGTGGGCGCGTTGAGTTGCTGATCGTGATAGGCCCGTTCCTCCGGATCGATCAATACCCGGTAGGCGCGGGACAGCAGCGCGAATTCTTGAGCCGCCGTTTCTGAGCCGCCATTGACATCCGGGTGGCGCAACCTCGCAAGTTTTCGGTAAGCCGATTTGACTTCCGACTTCGAGGCCGAACGCTTGACCCCCAAAACTTTGTAGTAGTCAGTCACCGCGCGTTTGCGAACTCCTTAAGAGCAAACAGTTGGGATGGTGGTCATTTTACCCAAGGGCAATTCGCCAAAATTATAGCACTTTCTGATAGCACTTTCGGCATTGTAGCGGTGCTGGATTCGGTGACGGCTAGCAGGTAGTGAGGGGGGCCAAAGGAGCGACTGCTCAACAACTCCCGAGCGGCGTCGGGTGGGGCGAGGACTTTTTCTTTATGAGGGGGCTCCCGCTCCTTTGGCTTTAGCCGACTCCCATTACAAATCCAGTGCCACAATCAGAAGACTGGAAAAGCGGAGCAAAGTTGATTTTGGTCCTGACGCCGAATGGATCAAATGTTTACGAATGAGGACAACGGATGTCCACATCTGATTACAGATTAGTCTTCTCTAGCACCATCGCATTTCAAAGCGGCGCGCGCGACAATCCGCAGGAGCGTTCGCACAGCAACGCCGGTTGGTCCTTTCGACCTGTAGGGCTTCGCGTCATCACCCCAGGCCGTACCGGCAATGTCGAGGTGCGCCCAGGAAACGCCGTCCGCAAACTCTTTGAGGAATGCTGCTGCTGTGATGGTGCCGGCTTTCCTTCCCCCAACATTCTTGATGTCTGCGATGTCAGACTTGATCTGTTTCGAATACTCTTTGTCCAGAGGCAACTGCCAAAACTTTTCTCCCACCTCTTTTCCTGCGGTTATTATTTCATCGATGAGATCCTGATCGGTGCCGAGAACAGCGGTGTTCACATCTCCCAGGGCAACAGACACGGCACCGGTTAGCGTGGCCATATCGACTATCGTCGTCGCTCCTAGTTTCTTCGCATAAGCAATGGCATCCGCGAGAATCAATCTGCCCTCGGCATCGGTGTTGATTACTTCGATAGTTTTACCGGTCATAGCTCGCACCACGTCTCCGGGCTTTGTCGCTTTTCCGGAAGGAAGATTTTCAGCGCAGGGAATGACTCCAAGCACCGGAATGGTCGGCTTCAACTGAGCGATTGCCCGCATCGCTCCCATGACGGTGGCGCCACCGGTCATGTCGTATTTCATCAACTCCATGTTCTCGCCAGGCTTAAGCGAAATACCTCCTGAGTCGAAGGTTATTCCCTTTCCTACAAACGCCAGGAGCTCGTCGCTGCCTTCCGGGGCATTGGGCGGAGTGTACTTGAGTACGATCAGCTTACCCGGCTCGTCCGAACCGCGCGCCACACTCAACAGAGATCCCATTCCCTCTTGTTCCATTCGGGCTTCATCAAGCACGTCTATGCTCAGCCCAAACTCAGTCGCCACCTCGCGCGCGCGTTCCGACATACCCGTCGGCGTTAGGTAGGCTCCAGGCTCGTTAGCGAGATCTCGCGTGAAGTTAACTGACTCTCCGACGATTCTGCCGCGCTCGATTCCGCGCTTGAGGCTGGTCTCATCCGCTCCGTCGATAACAACTATAAGTTTTCCAATCTCCCGTTCTTCTTTGTCCACCGTGCGGTATTTGTCCGGCTCAAACAACGCCATGAATGAACCCTCGACGGTCACAGACGCAACCTCTTCTGGGTCGCCTTCGAGTCGGGGAACCACTGCAACCGACTTGACGCTTTTTCCACGTAGCGCGCGCACAGCCGTTCCGGCCATCTGTGATGCTTTCGACGGCGTATACTCATCGCGCTCTCCGACTCCCACCAACAACAACCGCTGCGCCCTGGTTCCGCTGTTGCCGACGAAGTGGAGGTAAACGGTTTCAGCCTCTTTGCCCTTCAACTCTTCAGAATCGATTACTGACTTAACTACACCGCCAGTGATCGCATCGAGATCTTTGAGGAAACCATCGTCAGCCTTCTCGTCTTTGAAGACCGCGATGGCCAACGCCTGAACATCAAGGTCCTGAAAGGATCCATTTGTGCTTTCAATTTGCATTTGTTGATGATTACTCCTAACTAATAATTGTATTAAACTTTCATCGATTGCGTTCCTTAAGTTGAGCGCGTGTTTCTCTCTCAACCGTACGCTTCAGCTCGGTTGCGCGTTTGTCGTACAGCTTCTTTCCGCGCGCCACCGCAACTTCAACCTTAATGCGGCGATTCTTCAGGTAGATGCGCGTTGCCACCAGCGTCATGCCCTGCTTCACTGCGGCCTCATCGAGTTGTTCAATCTCCCGCTTGTGCAATAGCAACTTGCGCGTTCGCAGCGGCTCATGATTTTCGCGGTTGCCATGAGAATAAGGCGAAATGTGGGCATTAAACAACCAAACTTCGCCTTCCCGCACTGCGACGTAGCCCTCCTTCAACTGCACCCGGCCCGCCAGCACGCTCTTCACTTCCGTTCCCCTCAACGCGATACCAGCTTCGTATTTGTCGAGGATGTAGTATTCGTGGAACGCCGCCCGGTTGGAAGCGAGCATTTTTTCTTCAGTTGCGATGGGCATAATATTGTTCGCCGAGTCTCAGCTTGCCGATTGTACTGGCACTACAATTTACCTCACGCACGATCCGGCAAACCTGGGCTTGGGAAGAACGGGCCAACCACATGATCACTCATTGCTTTCTTCGCGCAAAGGGCGCGTCATCAATTCGTTCGCTGCGTCCGATGCCGATTTTCCTTCATAGAGCACCGCATGCACTTCGTTGGTGATAGGCATGTCAACTCCGATGCGATTTGCCAATCGCTTAACCGCGAGTGTGGTATTCACTCCTTCTGCAACTTCGTTCATGCCCGCGGCGATGTCGTTAAGGCTACGACCGTTTCCCAGTTCCTGACCGACGAAGCGATTGCGAGAGAGACTGCCGGTGCACGTTAAAACCAGATCGCCCAAACCGGCCAGGCCCATCAGCGTTTCGAGTTTTGCGCCTTCACGAAGCGCGAGACGTGTCATCTCGGCGAGCCCGCGCGTGATCAGTGCGGCAATGCTGTTTGACCCAAACCCAAGGCCAGCCACCATTCCAGCCGCGATGGCCATCACGTTCTTGACCGAGCCGCCAAGTTCTGTTCCGGCGACATCATCGTTCGTGTAAAGGCGCAGATTGTCAAAACTCAATTCCCTCTGAACTATGCGACCGGCTTCGCGATCTGCACTAGCAGCCACGATTGCGGTTGGGTGATTCTCGACTACTTCTCTAGCGAACGAAGGGCCGGACAGGCAAACAAATCGCGGTAGAATTGCTTCAGTGACAACTTCATCGACAACTTGAGACATTCGCTTGCCAGTATCAATTTCAATTCCCTTAGTCGCGCTCACAATGATCATTTCCGCTCGCAGCTCCGGCAACATCGCCGTTAACAATTCACGCGCAGCGTCAGAAGGAGCTGCAAGTATGATCAATTCCCTTCCAGCCACGGCCGCTGAAATATTCCTGGTTGCTTCAACCTCGTTCGGGATGACGGCATCTGTCAGGTAAACCGCATTAACCCGGTCGCGATTGATCGACTCAACTACCGCCTCGTTGCGCGACCAAATTACTACCTCATGTCCGGCCCGCGCCGCAATGATGGCCAGAGCAGTTCCCCAACTACCCGCACCGATGACTGCAACTCGTCTCTTCATGTGGCTATTTGAATTTACGCTCGCGGCCGGAAATTAACCGTCCGATATTTTCCCGATGTGCCAGGACGATCAGAGCGGCGCCCGCGATCGCCGCGGTCAGCGTGGGCGCCAGAGGCTCAACCGGTCGAATGAATGCATTCTGCAGTAACACAAAAACCGGAATAGCTAACGCGGCCAATATCGAACCAAGCGAAACGTAACGAGTCAAGATCGTTACGCCAACAAACACGGCCGCAGCCATTGCCACTGCGATCGGCGCCAGCATCAGAAAGACACCCACTCCCGTAGCCACGCCTTTACCACCACGAAACCGCAGCCACACCGGAAAGATGTGACCGACCATTACCGCGATCGCCGCCACTGCCACCCACCAATAAACGTCATCAGGCGAACCCGCATGTCCAAGCAAAACGTGTTCGCCCAAATAGCTTCCGCCCAACGTTGGTAAGCGTGGGCCTATGTGTCTGACCCCGCCGACGATCGGCAGACCCGAAACGAGTTTCGCAATTGCAATTGCGGCCGCACCCTTCAACGCATCCAAAATCAACGTCGCCACACCTGCCGCTTTGCCCGCGCGCCGCGAAACATTAGTCGCGCCAGTCCCGCCCGAACCCGTCTCCCTAACATCGGCGCCTCGTGTGGCGCGGACGATCAAGTAACCAAACGGAATCGAACCGAGCAGATAAGCAATGACAATGACACCTACAGGTACCAAGCTAGCACCACTCTCTCAAAGCAACTAATTCAGGCATGAAAGGAAACTGGCAATATAGCAATCACCCCTGTTAGCGACAAGCTATTGCATTCCGAACCATTCAGAGTTCTATGATCGCGCTGAGATATGCGACTGAAATTTCCAGAAAGCATACAAAGTTGAATCCGACAGTATTTCGAAAGTTAGGATTTCGATTCGCCTTTTATTCAAATGAGGAGTCTCGAATGCACGTCCACGTTTATTATGGCGGCCGCCAAGCTAAATTCTGGCTTGAACCGAACATAGAGTTAGCACAGAATAGTGGTTT
>DASYMB010000350.1:0-23584 GCA_036009285.1 Pyrinomonadaceae bacterium
TCGCGCCCGCAAGCTTCGGCGCTTTGAGCAATACGCTGCTGGTGGGAAATTCCCGTTTGTCCGGAATACACAATCCTACGATCAACGGTTTCAATCCGGCCACCGGCGCATTCGTCGGCAGCATGACTGACGCAAACAACACGGCGCTCGAGATAGAAGGGCTGCGGGCGCTGGTCTTCGGTAATGGCGTAAATGGCGGCGATCCCAACACGCTCTATTTTTCCGCCGACGTCTTCAACAATTTCGAGATCTCGGCTCTACGGCAGCATGGACTGTTCGGCTCTCTAAAGCCGGTGACCGTTACACCGACATCGCTGATCAAGTTTAGCAGCCAGGAATATTTTACTTCGGAAGGCGCGGGGCATTTCGACGTAACGGTAAACCGCAGCGGCGACCTTTCGGATACGGCCACGGTTAACTATGCAACTGTTGACACCTACGCTTCGCAAAAGTCCGAATTCGAAATCGCGCTCGGCAAGCTCAGCTTCAATCCCGGCGAAGCCGGCAAGACTTTCCGCGTTCTCATTGTTGATAATAATCTGGTAGGCGGCGGCACATCTCACGATCTTGCTCTCGTCCTGAATAATGCCACCGGAGCAGCTTTGGTTAATCCAACCATCGCGACGCTTCGAATAATGGACGACGAGTTTGACACGCCGCGGCAGCCGCCAAACATTATCGACGACACCCAGTTCTTCGTTCGTCAACAGTACTTTGATTTCCTCAACCGGGAGCCTGATGCGGCCGGCTTCAATTTCTGGGTCAACCAGATCAATTCCTGCGGGACCGATTCAGCAGTGTATCGAGCTCAAGCGGATCAACGTCTCGGCGGCCTTCTTCCTTTCGATAGAATTTCAGCAGACGGGAATGATTGCTTACCTGGCCGAGCGGGCAGCTTCCGGCACCCTGCCGAGTTATGGACCATTCATGCGTGATGTCCAGGCGCTGCAAAAAGACTATGTCTTTGGCGCGCCGGGGGAGAGCGCGCAACTCGAAACCAACACCCGCGCTTTCTTCGACGAGTTCATCAGGCGTCCAGACTTCGTCGCCAAATACGGCGGGCTGTCGAACTCGCAATACGTCGATGCACTGATGCTCAGCGGTGGAATCAACGGCACTACTGCTCGGCTTTTCATCATCGGCATGGACTGGTCGCAGGTAGTACCGCCAACCGCCACGACTTCGTTTGGAACCGCCATCGCGCGTCTCAGCGGCGCCTCCGTCGATGCGATGGATTGGTCGCTGACTTTCAAAGTGGCCAGCCCGCAAACGGCGGCGCACATCCATGGGCCAGCCCTCGCAGGTGCGAATGCCCCGGCGATTGTGACTTTTCCAAACGGCGAGTTCAGAGACTTCAAAGTCACGCTCACCGCGCAACAGGGACAAGATATGCGCGCCGGCCGGCTTTACGTTGACGTGCACACGCAGAATTATCCGGACGGCGAAATCCGCGGCCAGGTCTCGTTCCTGCGATTTCAACGCGACGTGCTGGTTGACGCGCTGCAACATGGCAACATTACCCGCGCCCAGGCGCTCAGGTTGATGGTCGAAGATGCTGATTACAAAGCGGTCCAACTTAACCGCGCCTTCGTCCTGATGGAATACTTCGGCTATCTCAGAAGAAATCCCGACGATCCGCCGGATAACAATCTTTCGGGATACAACTTCTGGCTCGCGAAGCTCAATCAGTTCAATGGCAACTTCGTACAGGCCGAGATGGTTAAGGCGTTCCTTAAGTCAACTGAATACCGCGGCAGGTTTGGCCCACCGTAAGCAGGCGGCAGCGGCAGGAAGCAGAAGAAGATTTTCCATTTCCCATTTTTCATTTCTCATTCGCAGATTCAACTTGGAAGTGCAACGTGGCTATTTTTGCCGAGTTAGCCTGGTCGTCTAATCACACCTGGCTTTAGCCAGGTGATTTGGAGGCACAATGAATATGGAAACCGTTTAAACGGTTTCCGGGTTACGTGCCAATATAGCCAACTGGCTGAAGCCAGGTGTGAATGAGATGAGCAGACTAGCAACACTTTCCCTGCCTAATGCTCACATTGAAGTTCAAAGTTGAATCTGCGAATGAAAAACGAGAAATGAGAAATGGAAAATCGTTTGCTGCTTCATTGAATCGGGTTGAGATCCTTCTGCTGACCATTAGTCTGCTGATGGTCGTAATTTATTTTGACTCGGTATCGCATAGTTCGCCTGGCTTTTTTGTCGACGAAGCTTCGATTGCCTACAACGCCCACACCATCGCGCAGAGTGGTGTAGACGAATACGGTCTTGGCTTTCCACTCTACTTTCGCGCCTTTGGCGAATACAAAAATCCGCTCTACATATATTTCCTCGCGGCTGTCTACCGGTTCACGGGGCCGAGCGTTTTCGCGGCGCGAATGCTGAGCGCGGTGCTGGGCTTAATGGCCGCCATCCTCCTCGGAGTGCTCGCGGCGCGTCTTACGCGGCGACGTTGGGCGGGCCTGATCGTCTTTCTATTTGCTCTGTTAACGCCCTGGCTGTTTGAGATTAGTCGTCTCGTGTTTGAAGTTTCTATCTTTCCCGCAGTGCTCAGCGGTTTCCTTTTGCTGCTCTACGAAGCTTCGCGGCGCGAGCGATGGTCTTGGCCCATTGCGGCGGGTCTCGGCGTGCTGCTGGGCCTCATGGTCTACTCATACTCGATTGGCCGCTTGCTGGCGCCGCTCTTTGCGCTCGGGCTCGGATTTTTTCTTACGCGCCGACGCCGGCGCAGCGTTGTGCTCGCCTGGGTTGTGTTTGGGATCATGCTTCTGCCGCTCGTCTCCTTCACGGTGCGCAACCCCGGCGCGCTCGCCGAACGTTTTAAGTTTGTCACTTACATTAAGCCGGGTGACACGCGCACGCGCATAGCGCTGCGCTTCGTGCAGAATTATGTGGGCAGCTTCAGTCCGCGCAGTTGGCTCATCAATGGAGACCCGGAGCCGCGGCATCATCTGCCGGGAATGGGCAGTCTGCTGATTGGAATGGTAATCCTGGCGGCGTTGGGATTTGTCGTCGTCTTGCTGCGGCACCGGAGCGAAGCGTGGTGGCGCTTCATCCTTTACGGTCTGCTGGTTTCGCCGATTCCCGCCTCGTTGACTCTCGATCACTTTCACACGCTGCGCCTTATCACGCTGCCCGTTTTTCTGCTGGTCTTGACTGTGCCGGCAATCGAATTTCTGGGCGCGGAAACCGGACCGCGAAGGGGCGCCAGCCGCGCGCTGCTGATAGCTCTGGTTGTTTTCACACTTGTGCAGGGAGGGATTTTTCAGTGGCAGTTTCATACTGCATCTGCGCGGCCGGACGCGTTTGATAGTTACTACCCCGAAGTTCTCAACGCGGCGCTGGCCCAGCCCGAACGCCCGGTTTACCTGCTCGACAAGACGCCCGCCGCTTACATGTACGCGTTCTGGTACGCGACGCTTCGCGGTTTAGATCTGAACAACTTCCAACGCGCCTCCAAAGATATGCCGCCACCGGCAGGCGCGGTTGTTATCAGCCACGAGTTGCCGTGCACGAATTGCGAAGCGATTATTGAACGCGGGCAGTTTCGCGTTTATCGGCAGAAATAGGTAAGTGATGAGTTATGAGTGATGGGCATCAAGAAGTTCAGAGTACAAGCTTCAGTTTGCTGTTGTCGACTAAGAGCAAACTAAAGCTTGTACTCTGAACCTTGGCGCTGGCTCAGCACTCATCACTCATCACTCATCACTTTTCTCTTCAATTCCGGCAATTCGCGGAACGACGAGCGCAGGCTGCAAAAAAGGTTGAAGCGTATCACCAGCCAAAGCGCCATCACGCCGTCCCTGAAAACAATCTTCTTCCCTTCAGCGTAAGTGCGTCCGTAGTAACTGATCGGCACTTCATAGATGGCAACGTTCAACTTCGCGATCTTCGCCGCTACTTCCACTTCAAATCCAAAGCCGCTGGAAACGATCAGGAGGTTGCGAATGATCTCGCCGCGAAACGCCTTGTAACCAGTTTCGACATCGGTCATGTTGAGGTTGGTGAGGGCGTTAGAAAGGTACGTCAGGAATTTGTTGGCAAGGTAGTGATAAAAATAAAGAACGCGCGCGGCGCGGCGGACCAGAAATCGCGAACCGAAAACAACGTCCGCATGGCCCTCGAGAATTGGACGAATAACGCCGTAAATATCCGCCGGATCGTATTCGAGATCGGCGTCCTGCACGATCACTATCTCTCCGGTTGTTAGCGCGAAGCCGGTCTTCAAGGCCGCTGTCTTACCCGCGTTGCGCTCGTGCCGAACAAGTCGCACTTCCATGTATTCCGTCGCCAGCCGCCGCGCCACTTCTCCAGTTCCATCAGTCGAGCAGTCGTCAACGATAATGATCTCGAGCAGGCAAGGTATGCCAAGTAACCTGCGCACCACTTCAGCCAGAGTATGCACCTCATTGTAAACAGGGACGACGACTGAGAGGCAGTCAGGGTATTCCAGCACCTCCTGGTTGGTCATCACGTCTTCGTCGTTTGGTTCCGTGTGATTCATAACTAACAACTATTCGCGTTTAAAGTAGTGTCACAGTTGAATTAATTTCTGTGCGTCTTTGTGTTCTCCGATCTCTGTGGTGGACCTTTATTCGCGATTGCTCACAACACGAAAGCTAAAGCTTGTACTCTAAACTTCTTGCTCTTGCTCATCAATCATCACTCATCACTCATCATTTTCTTCCACCGTGTTCGTACTCACCAGACGCCATGAACCCTCGCGTCAGCCTGCTGGCGTCTCCTGACTTTTCCACTTCCTTAAGCCAGTAGTCAAAGCCGCTGAGGTTTCTGTCCGGAGGATCATCGGGGTTTCGGTGCAGATACCCAAAGTAGTGGAGCAGCACGAGCGATCGGTTCTCTTCCTTTTCAACAAACTCCCTCCTGTTCACGAGCGCGAGCAGCACCTGCGCCCGCGTGGCCGCGCCGCTACTGAGCTTGGCGATTAAGCCGGCGCGTTCCGCGGGTTCAAGTGCAACCGGCGCGTTCGCTGCCAGCCCGTCGACAAACCGCTCATTAGTCAGCGGCCTATAGAGCGCCTGAAATTTCGCGCGCTTCACCCAGCGCTCCGCAAACTCGCCCAGGTTTGCGTCAAGTTTTGTTTGCTCATCGGGAGAGCTGGCTACTACGCCACGACCGATCGATTCCGCATCGGCTAGAAACTCAGTGTAGCGCGGCATCCGGGCATACGATGCCACATAGAAGCGATAAAGGGATTGACTCCATGATCGATACTGGCCCAGCACGTTGACGGGATCGTCTTTTACCAGGGTGGACCATTCCTTAACCTCGAGCGCGAACGGCAGCGGGGCTTCTGTTTTTGCCTCGGGCTCATTCGTGACGACCGCGTAAAGATCATCGCGCCCGTCGAACCGGTTTACAAAGCGGAGCCTCCCGGCCAGCACGGCGCGAGCGAGAAATGTTTCGTAGTCTACGCGGCGCTCGGGTTCAATCAGATTGTTTTCGATAACCAGATATGACGTCGGCACGTCTTCCAGGAAACTCATGAACTTCGTCGGAATCGCTCCCGCCGCAATTGCGGACTCAATCTCAGTTTCATACGGCGATCCGAAACCGGAGATGCCGACAATGAGCGGCTTCATGTGGTCGGCTGAACGAAGCACGTGCCGGTGGTTAACATGAATTCCCGCCGGCAGCACTACCACGCCGCCGCGCATCGGCGTCTCTTTCAGCCGCACGGTAACTCCATCCGGGTAAACGTCGCCGCGCATAAACTGCAAGGGCGCCCCGTTGAGTTCCAGCAGCAGCAGCAACGCGATAACCGCAAACACGCTTGACTGACGCAGGCGCGGTTGCTTCAGTGCGACGATTTCCGCCAACCGTTTCGCGCCGAGGCCCGCAAGGATCGCGAGACCCAGGTAGGCGAACATCGATCCGCGCACCACCACGCGCATGCTCCTGAAGAGCGGCACGATGTCATAGAGGATGCGGTAGAAGAAGAAATTCCAACCGAGCGAATAACAGAAGCCGATGATGGTCCAGGCGAGGCCGAGCCAGAAGGCGTCGCTGCGTCGCTGGGACCGCAAGGTCTCGATCAGGTTTGCGTGCTCGCCTCGTCGTAGAAAAGAAGGATAGGCCAGACACAGCCGCGCGATCACTGCCGCGGCCAGCAGCGCGAGTGCGCGCTCGGAGGTGACATTATCGAAGAACCCGTGCAGCGCGGCCGTCCGGTCGTAGCCAATTGCTGGAATCGAAATTACCAAAGCAAGGACCGCGAGCACGTCGAGTCGCCTGGTCCACTTCGTTTTTGAAATCTCGGATTTCTGAACCGAAGTTTCAGATTTATGATTTGAGATCTCAGATCTCAGATTTGAGATTTCGGATTGCGAAGCAGCGCGAGGCGGCAGCAGCAACGCCGCGAGTGAAAGTAGTATCGGAAGCAAGCCGGGAAACAGTCTGAACTTCCCCCCATCCGGCAAGTTGTCTCCCAGTCCATGCCACAACTTATTCCGCGCATCCGCCGCGAGCCAGTGACTGGGCCACGCAGACCATTGTTTCACTTCGGCTACGCTGCGCTTGAAGTTGTAAAGTTTTGCCGCCAGGTAATAGGGCAGCATGAACGGCAGCAATGCGAGCGATGCAAGTCCCAAAGCCACCGCGCCGCGCCGCCAAAACTCGCGCTCGCGCCAGATACGATAGCGCGTCAGGAGAATCGCGGCCGAAACCACCAAGGGAACGAGCGACAACGTAAACCACGAAATCGTCGTCAGGCCCGACATGAAGAAGGCCACCCCGAGCCACGCTGCGCGCCGTTTGCTTCGTTCGCGTGCAAACAACACGAGGGCTTCAAACAGGAGAGGTATCCACATCGCAAAGAGGTAGGCCACCTGCGACATCAAGCCGAAGCGAAAAGGCACAAACGCGAAGATGATCCCGGCGATCCAGGCGGCGCCGTTTGAACCTGTGAGCGTACGCGCCAAACGAAAGGCAGCGTAGCCGCAGGTCACAAAACCGAAAAACATCGCCACTGCATGAACTGTCAGCGGTCTGGCGCCGAGCGCGAAAAGCGGAAAGAAAAGAAGTGCGATGCCGTAAGAATGCTCGCTGAATGCGAGTGTGTAGCGCAGCGGATAAAAAATATTGGCGTGAAAGAGATGAAGTGGATCGGTAAAAGTTTGATGATAGTCCCACCAAAGAATCCAGGAGATGAGATACGGATCGCCCGGGTCGACCACCGCGTCGCGCAAGCGCGTCACGTAAGGCCAGGTCAACAAGGCTGTGAAGAAACCGAACGTAAGGAAGACCAAAAACTCGCGGACCAGATGGTTACGTTTCAGACGTTTGAACATGAGTCTATTGGCAATTGCTTACTACCAGCGCGGGGCGCAACCAACCCGCAACCAAACTCTTCTGCTCCGGAGGAGCCGGATGTTTATAGAACCTAACGACGCTCAAAAAAGACAAGAGCTCCGGAGGAGCGAAACGTTTGAGCGAGGATTCCACTCAGCAATATGCCGCTCCTCCGGTGCTAAGAAATTTATTGGACTGGTTGGCTATAAACATTCGGTCCCTCCGGGACTGAGGGAAGGAGCAGCGCTGGTGGCAATTACTGTCGGCTCAGTTGTGCCACCACGAAAGCCAAGCCGTTCTTGAACGACGTACAGCGGTCTGCGTTTAACTTCGGCGTAAATGCGCCCAATGTACTCGCCGATGATTCCCAGCGTGACCAACTGCGCACCACCGATGAAAAGCACAGCAGTGAAGATCGAAGTCCAACCGCGCACCCAGTCGTTGGTATAGAGACGAATGATGAGGGCGTAGAGAATCCCCGCGAACGCCATCGCGATCGAAAAAAACCCGACCCAAAGGGCCACTCGGAGCGGCGTCAATGAGAAGGACATGACACCGTCCGCGGCAAATCGAAGCATCTTCAGGAGCGGATACTTGCTTTCTCCCGCGCGTCGCGCGGCTCGGGCGTACATCACTGCCACCTGGCGAAATCCGATCCAACTCACCATGCCACGCAGAAAGCGATCGCGTTCAGGCATTGAGAGCAACACGTCCACCACTTGCCGGTCCAGTAAACGAAAGTCGCCAACGTCGAGTGGTATCTGCACCTTCGAAAGACGATTAATTAATCGGTAAAAAAGTTTTGCGGTCCAGAGTTTAAAAGCGGTTTCGCCGGGACGATCGGTGCGCATGCCATAAACTACGTGATAGCCGTCGCGCCAACGCGCCACCATCTCGGGAATCACTTGCGGCGGGTCCTGCAGATCGGCATCGATGATGACCACGGCATCCCCGGCAGCGTGTTCGAGACCGGCGCTCACGGCAAGCTGATGACCGAAGTTCCGCGACAATCGCACCACCCGGACGTGCTTGTCCGCTGCCTGAATCGCGCGCAGGATTTCGGGAGTTGTATCGCTGCTGCCGTCATCAACGTAAACGATCTCGAAGTCTGCCTGCGCGATTGTTTCAAGCGTGGCGACGAGCTGCCGGTTTGTCTCCAGGATGACCTGTGCTTCGTTGCAACAGGGGACGATTACGGAAATCAGCATCTTCCTCACCTCGACATCGCCACCTCGACATCGCCACCTCGACATCGCCACCTCGACATCGCCACCTCGACATCGCCACCTCGACATCGCCACCTCGACATCGCCACCTCAGTGATCAGACCCAACGGGCGTGCGACTTTATCATACCCAACGAAATTCCGCGCCAGTGACAGCTCCTCTCCCCGAGACTTCCGTATCCGTCCGGCTATGCGGTCGCGATGCGCGGCAAGTCTATGACTTGCCGGCACAGCCACTCATGCGTTTATCAGGTCTTTGACCCGCGTTCGTGACGGTCATAGACCGAGATCAGAATTTAGCTTCGGCAAGTTATAGACTTGCCGCGCTAACCTCGGCGGCATAGCCGCATGTTCGCCAGGTAGTTGAAAGTCAACGCTGAAAACTGCAAAAGATTGATCCGCAGTCCACTGGAAAAACTTTGAGCCCGCAACCGCATGAGCGTAGCCTGCTGCTTGAGCCCGAAGAAGTCTTTCTGTACAACATAGGGGCTCGAAATCAGACCGCGAGTCTCATGAAAACAGAAGCCCAACAGACCCTGACCGCCGCGGAGACTGCGGCGTTGCGGGACGCTGATATTCCTTTCGCAAAGACACGCGACCGATCGTCGCTGCCCTTTGCGCGCGACTTCGCAGGGCGCGTACTCCGCGATCGCAGTGTGCGCGCGGCGCTCTTCTCGTTTACTCTCTCGCGCGCCATTGTGCTCGTCATCTTCGTGCTGGTTGGTTTGATGAAAACCGCTCCGGACGCATTCCCGGGCCATGTCGACGCTTACATCTCTTTGGACAAGGCGCCTATTGCGCGGGTGTTGCGTCAGGAAGCCTTGACCGCTGACGTCAACTGGTATGTCGGCATCGCCGAACACGGCTACGAGCAGCGACCATTCAACAACGACGTGCCGCGCAATTGGGCGTTCTTTCCACTCTTCCCGTTGTTGGTGCACCTCGCTTCCTACGCGACGCGTGAGTTTGTGCTGACCGGGATGGCGCTCTCGCACATTTTTTTCCTGCTCGCGCTTTTCCTGCTGCACCGTTTGTCGCTGCTGTTTGGACTAAGCGCGGACGATGCCGACCGCAGCTTGTTCTATCTCGCAGTCTTTCCTACCAGTTACTTCTTTTCTCTCCCGCTACCGGAGTCGCTCTTTCTCATGTTGACGGTGGCGAGTTTTTATTTTGCGAAAAGCGAACGCTGGTGGTTGGCCGGATTGTGTGGCGCGCTGGCCTCAGCCACTCGTGCCAATGGGATTCTGTTGCTGCTCGCGCTGGCAGTGCTCTACTGGGAAATGTACCGGCCACTCGTAAACGCCCGCGCCCTGCGCAAAGACGGTTTGGCGTTGCTGCTGATTCCAACCGGTCTCGTGTCGTTCATGATTTATCTGCACCGGATCACCGGCGACGCTTTTGCATTTAAGGGCGCGATGGCAGCGTGGGGCCGCAAAGCAGGGTTCTTCTTCTCACCGCTGTTCGAGTATCTGCGCCACCCAACCGAAATCGCGGCGCACTGGGATTTCAAACTCTTAAACTTTCTCGCGGTGGTCCTGGTGCTCGCGTGCGGCGCCCTGTTACTGAAGCGACGTCAGTTCGCGCTCGCGGTTTACACGTTTTTGGCGGTGCTGGTCGCGCTTTCGTCAGCGCTGCTACAATCGCAGGCGCGCTATGCAATGGTTGTCTTTCCCGTCTACATGGTTCTGGGAACGCTCGGCCGTCGCCGGAACATCGACCAAACGATACGCGCGATCTTTCTGGTGCTGTTTGCGCTGTTGACAGCTTTGTTTGCTGCACATTTCACGTTAGCGTTGTCGTGAGGGCAGGAGACAGAAGACAGTAGACAGAATTCAGTAGCGGGAACATCGCACCTGCTACTGACCCTTGGCCATGGAATGCTGCTTACTATCTCCTGACTTCTGACTTCTGACTTCTGTTTTATGCATCTCGCTTACTTCAGTCCACTAAATCCACAGCCTTCCGGAATTTCCGATTACAGTGAAGAGCTCTTGCCTTATCTCGGCGCCGGAGCGGAGATCACTTTATTTGTAGATGGCTTTGAACCGTCGAACCCGGCAATACGTTCCCGGTTTAATTGGCGCGACTACCGCCGCGATCCAGACGTGCTGCAAAGTCTCGGCGAATACGATGCAGTCGTCTATCACATGGGCAACGATCACCGTTATCACGCCGGCATGCTCGAGGTGGCGCGCGAGCATCCGGGCACTATCGTTTTCCACGATTTCGCGTTACAGGATTTTTTCCTTGGGTTGGCGCAGGCACGCGGTCGCATAGAGATCTACCTGGAAGAAGTGATGGCTTGTTACGGCGCTCGGGCAACGCGCGAGGCAGCAGAGGATCTGGAACGCGGCAGCACGCCGCCGCAGTTAGGCCGCCCCACGGATTTCCCGCTCAACACTCGTCTCGCGCGCGGCGCGGAAGCCATCATCGTCCATTCCGAGTGGAGTCGCGCGCGTTTCGCGGCCCTCGTGCCCACCGTCCCGGTCGAGCATATCAACATGCCGATCAAGCCCCCCTTGAATCCGGAGTCGTTAAGGAAAGCGGAGACGGCAAACGGAGACGCGGTACAAATCGCTAACTTCGGACTCATCACGCCAGGCAAAGGAATCGAAAAAGCTTTGCGCGCACTTGCGACGCTTAAAGCTGATCACAATTTTCACTACACCCTCGTCGGCGAGCCGAATTCGTTCTTCGATGTGCGCGCGCTGGTGCGCGAATACGGCATGCAGGATCGAGTCACCATCACAGGCCACGTGCGCCTCGATGAATTTGAGCGTCGCATCGCGGCAACCGACATCGCGTTCAATCTGCGCGAGCGCACTGTCGGCGAAACCTCCGCCAGTCTCTGCCGCATCATGGCAGCCGGAGTTACGGCGATTGTCTTCAACGTCGGCGCCTTTTCAGAACTACCCGGCGACGCAGTTATCAAAATCGATCAGGACCATAACTCGGATGCGCTGCTCGAGGCTTATCTGCGTAAGCTGATTGAAGACTCCGGTTTGCGCAAACGCATTGGCGAAAACGCCAGGCGTTACATCGTCGAGAACCACGACATTACGACTGCGGCCGAGAGTTATCTCGCCTTGTTCGCGCGGGTGATTGCGGGCCGTCCGCGCAAACAGTTCCTCGGAAGTATTGCGCAGGAGATTTCTTCGCTGGGCCTGCGCGCAAATGACGATTCGCTGCTGCGAGGCGTCGCCGCCGAAGCCGCGCTCCTCTTGTCGGAACCACCTGCGGTAGCGGGTGGGCCGCCCGCTCACGCAGGCGGTTCTGACAACAACCCGGCTTCGGATAACTCTCCAAACGGCAGGCTGCCAAAACTCGAAGGCATCGATTACAAGCGGGCCGCGCTTGAGTATCCGCGCCTGCTCGATGCGGAGCGCAGCTACTATCTTCGGACCAAGCCCTTTTACAACCTCGCTAACAAACCTGAGAAACATCTCGGCGATGGCATGGACGCGGAAACTCATCGCCACTTTACCGACTTTGCAAATATGGCCGGCGTGCTCGCGTTACCCGCAGGCGCGAGGATTCTCGATGTCGGTTGCGGCTCGGGTTGGTTAAGCGAATACTTCGCGCGCCTGGGCTATGAAGTGACGGGAATTGATATCAGCGACGATCTCATCGAGATGGCCCGCGATCGGGTTGCGCGCGCTCCTTATGACGTGGACCATCAGACGCAGTTACGTTGCCGCTTTCTAACGCATGACATCGAGATCGATCCACTCGGCGAAAAGTTTGACGCGGTAATCTGTTACGACTCTTTGCATCACTTCGAAAACGAACGGACAGTTTTTCATAACCTGGCAGCGATGCTTGACGTGGGCGGGTTGCTATTCATCCTCGAAGGTCATAAGCCGTCAGCCGGTTCGGCCACCGAAGATGAGTTGCAGGATGTAATGCGCCGGTATGGAACGCTCGAATCGCCATTCAGTGGAGACTACCTGCGCGCCTTGCTCAACGAGCATGGGCTCGCTGTAGTTGGCGACTATGTAAGCATCAACGGGCTTTTCGAGCGCGAGATGTTGGAAGACGATCGGCTGCCGCTGCACTCACTCGCCACTGATTACCATTACCTGACCTGCATCAAAGTCGTCGCTGAGGCACCGGCTACAAGCGTGCCCGACAGCCGGAAACCGGGACTATTGCGCGCCGCGATCAGCGCGCGCGCTTCTCTTCCCGGGCGGGTTAACGCTGGCGCGAAATTGAATATTCCGATTACCTTCAGAAATGTGGGCGATACGCTTTGGCTAAGCGGCCAGACTGTGCGCGCCGGCGTAGTTATGCCGGGAGTCAGGATTAGGGACGGACGCGGTGAGATTATCAGCGAGCTTCATGGACATCCGATGTTGCCGCGGGCTGTTCCGCCGGGCCGAGCCGTCGGGCTCGACATACAATTTGCAGCGCCCGCCGAGCCCGGAACGTATCAGGTGAAAATCGATCTGGTAGATCAACACGTCTGCTGGTTCGAAGAAAGAGGATCGCAGCCGCTCGTGTTCAGCTTTGAAGTCGAGAGCAAGGCTTAATGTTCTCTGTGCAACCTCCGTGTTCTCTGTGTCTCCGTGGTGGATAACGTGGTGAACAACTCACCACGGAGACACAGAGAACACGGAGGTTGCACAGAGATGAATTGAGTTGGGATGATAGATCTAACTCCCGCTTACTTCGGACTCTTAAAAACGACAAATGACGCGTGAAGAAATCTTATCCGAGCTGAAGCGACTCGAACCGTGGTTTCACCGCATCGATCTCGGCGGTGGCTTGTACACCAAGACTGAGAGCGTGATGGGTGAACCAGTCGATCACCCGCGCGCGCCATGGCAAACGATTCAAAAACTTCTCCCGCCCGACCTGAGCGGCAAAACACTACTCGACGTCGGCTGCAACGCCGGCTTCTACGCGTTCGAAGCCAAACGCCGCAATGCGAAACGCGTCCTCGGAGTCGACGGCCAACGCCAGCACGTCCGCCAGGGACTGTTTGTTCGTAAGGCGCTTGGTCTGGAGGTTGAATTTCGCCGGCTGAATGTTTACGAGCTCAGCGCGCGCAGCGTGGGTCAGTTTGATATCACGCTCGCGCTCGGTCTGCTTTATCATCTGAAACACCCCATCCTCGCGCTGGAAAATCTCTACCAGGTCACGAAAGAATTGTTAATCATCGAAACCGCTATCATGCCGGTTAAGCAAACACCGAAGTCGTTTGCGCATTCCTTTGGATCGGTCAGAACAATGCTGCACCCCCTTGCTTACGTGGAAAACCCACCGGAAGCAAAAGAGCAGGTCTTCAACTGGTTTCTGCCTGGAGTCGAGGCGCTTACGGCGCTGCTGCGAAATACAGGGTTCGCTGAAGTCGAGCTGATCGAAGTGAAAGACGATCGCGCCGTGGTTGTTTGTCGGAAAGCGAAAGGCGATGCGGCGGCGGATGAGGCCTTAAAACATTTTGTCGCTGAACTCAAACTGGAAGATGGGCCGCGAACCTGTCGAGCGTCTTCAGAATTAACTTTCCGTCTTCGCGTCGAGAACGTTGGACTGGCACGCTGGCCCATGGGAGTTCGGAAGGGCTCAGTCTCCCTCGGTTCGCATTTGTTGAAAACGGACGAAGAGGAAGTTGACTGGGACTACGGGCGGGCGCGTCTGCCTCGAGATTTGGAACCCGGGGAAACTGCGGAGATCGAATTCAAAGTGCAGGCTCCGACGACACCGGGTAAGTACATTGTGGAATTCGATATGGTCGCTGAGCACGTTACCTGGTTTGAAGATCACGGCTCGGGAACACTGCGTCACGAGCTGGTGGTGGAATGACCAAGTCCAATGTCCAACGTCGCAGAGAGGGCATTAACGTTTTAACGTTGGACGTTGGACATTGGACTTCCTCGTTCAGTCTCGCACCGCGACGATCGTCGATCGCTCCTCGAACCTGTCTCCATACATGTAGTAATACTTCGCGTGACTCACTCTGGCGATACTGAAACCGAGCATCGCAAATACTTCACGATAGACGCCAAGCGAGTACGTCCACCAGGTGAAGTCAGCCGCAGGATTACTGGCGAGGGCTTCGAATCTGGCGATGCGCTCATCAGTTTGCAGCAGCGGCGAGACGAGGACTATGGTCTCTTTGGTACATCGCGCGATCGATGCCAGCGCCGTGATCTGATCGCTCAAGTGTTCCAACACCGAACCCACGATCGCAATGTCAAACTGGCCAAGTTCCGCGGGAAGCTGATAGACGTTGCCGTAGTAAACCTCAGCTTTCGAAACAAGCAAGCGATGACATAGCCAGTAAGCGTTTTTCCATTGCTCGACCTCCGCGCCATACTGACTGGCCCATCGCTCGGGATCGCGATAATAAAGTTTATCCTTGAACGGGAGGAAGGCCTGCTGTTTGGCATCGCTCATGTCAAACGAAAGCACGCGCGCGGCTCCACGTTTCTCCGCCTCAAAACTCAGGAAGCCAGTGGCCGCGCCGATGTCCAACACCGACTTGCCTGCTACGTCTACTCCGCCGACGTATTCCGGAAATCTGCCGCGCAGGTCCCAGTGTGCACGCACCAGCCCAAACCCGGGCAGCTCCATCGCGTGATAGAAGAAACAATCTTCAAGCCGGTCGACAAAACGCGGCTGCTCGAGCAGCAAGCCAGGATCAATTGCTTCATTCATGTTCGGTTCTCTCAACTGCTCTCTTTGTCGCAGCTTGTATCGGGATCGTTCGTCCGATGGGGCACAATTTGATTGGAAGCCCTCAATGAGCCTGCTGTCCAGGCGGAAGCGTAAAGCCCAGGGTGGAACGCAACGGAACCCTGGGTTTACATGTTTGAAAATATTACCAACCCGCAAGCGGGCGGCAGACTGTCGCGCTGAACTTCTGTCGCCCGTTTTCACGGGCTCAAAAACTTCGTGCGTATCATACCCAGGGTTTCGCTGCGCTTCACCCTGGGCTTTATGCTGCCGCCTGCTATCGCAGGCTGGTTGAAGGCTTCAATCCCGAGTCGTTTTCGACTAACGGATAACAAGTCACTCTTAAATCATTGGTTGCAGCTCCCAATCGCGACAGTGTTGACATCATCGCTTCCTGGACCACCACAACAGCACCGCCAGCGTCAGCAACGAAATTACTAATCCAACCAGCACTGACGTGGGTCGATAAACAAACTGAACTAGATGACTTCCCGCGGGAACCGCAACTCCTCGCAGATTGTAGTCCACGCGCATTACCTCAACCGCTTGCCCGTCAACATACGCTCGCCAGCCAGGATAATGATTTGCGCTAAGCACCAGTAGCGCCGGCGCCGCATTTTCAGTTTTCACCTCGACGCGGTTTGGTTCGTGACGAACAATCTCGGCGCTGCGCGATTGCTGATTCCCTTTGCTGAAATCAACGCCACTGCTCTTCTTAACCAGAACTTTTTCAAGCGGGTCCCAGGTCGCGCCATCTCTCGTTTTGCCTGATCGGATGATGGCAATTTCTTCTTCCTCAGTTGCTACGAGCTCGCCGCTTGCAAGCCACGCTCGCGGCAACACACGCATGTTCTCGTAGACCGCAACCTGTCCCACCTCGGCGAGCGGCCGCCAGCGCTGAACTGCCGCGCTCTCCTGCTGATCCGGTTGCAACGCTTGTTCCGGGTCCGCGGCAGACTCTTTCTTCAACCACTCGCTGCGCAATGGAAACGTGCGTTCGCCATTAGCAAGCGTCAGGCGACTCAAACTTAGCGTCAATTGCGGCGCTACAGGCAATCGCGCGACATTAATCTCCCCGCCGGTAATAACAGTCTTCCGCGGCAACGCGAAGGAGGCGACAAAAGTATGCGCTTCATACTTCCCTTGCGCGTCTTCGACTTCATAGCTCGTGGCTACAGGCGCGCGTTTGTGTTTTATGCGCGCCCGTATGTCCGGGCGGTCGTAGGCCCACTCTGATGTGTGATCGCCTGCGCGCAGTTCGAAGTTGAAAGTCTGATCGTCTTTGCTACGTAAACTAATGTGCGCGACGACTGCCGCGTCAGGCACCGCTTCAGACCAGGCGAGATTGGTCAGCAACGCAATTCTATCAACTTCGACCGGTGGAACGTTGAAGCTGAGTCGCTCGCCTGCAACGATACTGGGAACGTTCAAATTTTCTTCGGCGAAGTTTTGGCCGCCGTAAACTTGCGGCGCCGCAGGAAACTCCGCGACTGGGGCTGGTGGTCCATGGATGGCTGCTGATGAAGATCGCCCCAGCAAGTAACGAACGTTCAGCACGTCAAGCTCGCGGCTTTCACTGCGCAGCGTTCGCTCCGCGTCGGTGAGTTCGCCCCAAACTTTCATGTCGCCCGCGAGGCGACTGTAACGTGCCAACCCGAAACCGTCGTAGCCGGCGGCGTTTTCCACGCCGTACATCATGTAGATATCCGGTTGCAATGCGGGTATCCAGGCGCCGCCCGGAGTCGGCCTGGAGATTGGCCGCTGAGGATCGAAGAACAGATCTTGAGTAAGGATCCGGTAAGGCCCTTGCGTCTCGCGCTCGCGAAGAAATTTAACTATCGGCGGCGTGCCCCATAGTTCAAAATCGAATTTCGGACTCCCCGCGCGCCAACCGCTCGACTGCCCCCAGAGCACCAGATCCAGAGCGACGACTGTGAACAGAAAAAGCAATCCGCCGCGCCGTCCTCTCGCAAACATCCAAAGGCACCAGGCGGTCAAGGCAGCAACAATTACCGGCAGGAACAACTCCGGCGCTCGAAGAATGCTGACCGGTCCGCTGCGTCCGAGTTGAAAATCTGCGGGCCGGCCCAGCGTTATCGCAAGGCACGTCAGCACAAACACCAACCCGGCGGCAACGAGGACCCAGCGTGACGTCTTCGCGCGATCCGCTTCAGCGATCGCAGTGAGTCCGCGACCCGCCAGCACCGCGAGCGCAAACTCCACTTCCATGAGGTGGCGCGCCGGCACGCGAAAGAGGTTCAGCAGCGGCACCCCATAGATCAGTTTGTAAAAACCGAAAGGCGCATAGCGACCCAGGGCAAGTAAGATCCCGACGAGCACAACCGCTCCCCAGAATTTCGTGCGCGTATCCCGCTTCAGCATGATGGCGAGTAGCACCAGAGCCAGGGTTGCAAGTCCGACGTACCCCACATACTCAGCGTAAAATGCCGGCCCGACGTAAGGCGCGCGAAACAGTTGGCCGTCGCCACCGCCGACGACGTAAGGCGCAAAGAACGTCCAAAGAAAGCGGCGCGGCAAACTGAATGAAGTGAAGAAGTCGTATGAAGCGTCGGAGCGCAGACTGTGGCGCAGCAGTTCGAGCGTGGGTAGGATTTGCACCGCCGACAGCGCCAATCCCGCGGCGATAAAAACCAGCGACCTGAGATATGCGCGCGATGGTTCCAGCGAGTGTTTAGACTGCCACCACATCACGGTGGCGTAGGCCGCCGCGACCAGCAGCGCGTAAGCAAACGTTTGCTGGTGCCCCGCGAAAACCTGCACTGCAACGATCGCTGCCAGCAACACGCCGCGCTTCCGGTTTCCGCTCGCGCCATAGCCGTCGATGGTCCACAACAGCCAGGGCAGCAGCGCCGCCGCTTGTAGTATGTTTGTATGTCCGATCTGCCCAACCAGAAAGCCGCTCCATTGCCAAACCAGACTGGTCAGCGCTGCGCCGGCGATGCTGCTTCCGCTTCTTCGCGCATAGAGGTAGGCACCGAGCGCGGCAAGCATATAACTCGAGAGCATCATCAGGTTCGTGGCGACAGGTATACTGAAAAGAAGATAAAACCAGTTGAGCGGAAAAAGCACTCCCGCCTGGGCTGCGCCAAACAACGGCATGCCGCCGAAAATGTAAGGGTTCCAAAGCGGCACATAACCGTCGCGGATTAGATTGGCTACGAGCACGCGCAAGGGCACGTTGAAAATCACGCCGTCGTCCGGAGAGATGACGAGGTTCCCGCGCGTGGCCGGAAAGAAATAGATGAGCGGCAGCAGCGAGACTACTATCGCGGTCGCACAGCTCGGAGTTATTTTAGAATAAACACTAAATGGAAGACGCATTGAAGCAGAAACAGGAAGTGGCCCGGAGCCTGTGGGAAATAATCATCCACTCTTTCGCGCGTGTTAGCCAATTGGTCGTCGCCCGCCGGGCCGAGTTGATATGCGCGGCACTACTCTTGTTAATGGCCGCCAACCTCTTAGCCTCGATTTCGCGCAAGAGCATCACTAACGATGAAATAGTTCATATTCCGGCCGGATACTACCATCTGGTCGCCGGAGAATTCCAACTCAACAACGAACACCCGCCCCTCGTGAAGATGTGGGCCGCGCTGCCGTTGCTCTTCGTGCAGCCCGATGAACCGCCGGCGCCAAAAACCGAGGACGAAAATTTCATGGAGCGAACCTGGGGTTTCCATGAACGTTTCTGGCAAGCCAATCGCGCGCGTTTTCAGACGGTCACATTTTGGCCGCGCGTGATGATGGTTCCGCTTGCGCTCGCCCTCGGCCTGCTTATATTCGTCTTTGCGCGAAAACTTTTCGGTGAAACGGCGGCTGTTATTTCCGTCGCGCTGTATGTGCTGGAACCAACCGTGCTCGCACACGCTCGCATTGTGCACACCGATGTGCCGGCAGCGCTGGTCTATCTGCTGTTTTTCTTCGCGCTATACCAATACTCAAAAGAAGCGAGACCAAACCGAGTCGTTAATATTGGGAGCAGTGATACTGGGCCCAGTACGAGGCGAGCGTTACTGCTCGGAATTACGTGTGCCGTGGCGCTGCTTACGAAGTTTTCAATGCTCGTGGTATTGCCGGTGCTCGCGATTTATTTCCTCGCGCGGCTTATCGTCAACCGGCGTAATTCAAAAAAGCGCCGGCAACTGATTCTTCACAGCGGTCTGATAACTGTCGTCGTGCTTTTTCTCCTGAACGCGGCTTACTACTTTCAACATCCGGCGCTCGAAGCTTCTGATGTCCGTTGGGTCCAGTTGAAGTCGCCGGCGCTGCTTGGTTTTGTTACTGCGGGCATTCGCGTGTTGTCGAAGCTTATCCCAACGTACTATCTCTTCGGCGTTTACAATATCGAACTGCACAACCATTACGGTCACGCAACCTCGCTGCTGGGCCAGTACAGCGATCTGGGCTGGTGGTACTACTTCCCCGTCGCCTTCGCGCTCAAGACTACTATCCCATTCTTGTTACTCGCGGTTGCGGCGCTCGTCTGGGCGGTGTGGAAGTTGACTATAAAACGCGATATGCGTTTTGTGTGGCTGGTTGTTCCGATTGCCGTGTACCTCGGCATCTCGCTCACGAGCCACATCAATATCGGCATCCGGCATTTTCTGCCGGTTTATCCGTTTCTGTTTATTGCGTGCGGCGCGTTGCTGGGCCAGTTGCTCGGCGCGCGCAGAAACCTCGGCGTTGGGGTCCTGATTATTTTATTAGGCTGGATGGGTTTCGAAGCTGCACGCACTTTTCCAAACTATACGCCTTACATGAATCAACTCGCGTCTCGACACCCGCATTGGTACTACCTCTCCGATTCGAATGTGGAATGGGGCGACGACGTGGGCGCGCTGGCGGCTTATCTCAAAGCTCGCGGGGAGACGGAGGTGAGCGCGGCGCTCTCCGCTGGTTGGAGCACGCTGGGACGTTACGGAGTGGACTATCTGGATATGGTTTCGCTGCCTCCGGGTAAAATGCCGGAGACGCGCTACGTTGCAATAGGCGCAAGCTTCCTTAACGGCTCAGTGATCCCGGGAGACGAAAACGTGATCGGGCGGCGCGCGTTTGAAAGAACCAGCCTGTTTGCTCGTTACCGCGACCGCAAGCCTGAGGCAGTTTTCGGCAATTCGATTTATCTGTATCGGGAGCATGAGTGAGAAGCGGAGGCGAGCGGGGTCCCCCAGCATCCCTGCTGGGGTGTGCTGGCCACACGGTCCGGACAAGAGGAGGTTGGAGGAGATTTTCCATATGTCATTTCTCATTCGCGGATTCAAGTTGGAAGTGCAACAGATCGTTGTTTGCCGCTTTGCCCCAGAGGGGCGAGATGTTTATAGCTTGGCGGTCCTTTCTTACTCCGGCGCTCCGTGGAAGCGCAATCGCTAAGGCAGGCCCGAGCGAAGGCCGGGTTTCGCTCCTGACGGAGCGAGATCTTTGAGTGCACTCGAGCTATAAACATCTCGCTCCGCTGGAGCGAAAAAGAATTCAACTGTTGCAGTTGTAAGTTGAATCCACCATTTGTCACCGGATCAAATCGTCAGGTAAAAGATGTGTTTCTTAAAATGGAAAATGATCTATGGAAAATCTGCGCTGCCGCACTTTCATTGCCAGTTTTGCAGCTTATATCGATTCTCCTGCGGTTCTGGTGCAACCCGGAGGGCCCATTTGTCCTTCTCAGCCGCCAAGGATTCGGTTAACTAAGAGGGTAAGCAGAAGGTCTTGATTGACGTCGCTCAGCGCCGGGAGTTAAACTTTACCCCTTGTCGGTGCGTCTAAACACTTGGATTTAGACGAGCCCTTCATTTCGAGGCCATTTCCCTCAGAAGATATATATTACGCCAGGAGCAATAAGATGAAATTTGCCGTTGCTTTACTAATCACAGCCTTCGCTGCCTTGACTGTCTGGGGGCAAGCACCGACATTGCACATAGTGACCGAGATCCCCAATCTCCCGTCCGAACTTTACTACGGCAACATCAAAGTGAAGCCGCTACGCCTGCGGCCCGGAACCAACACTCCGATTACGATCAACGACGCGGATTTCTTCGTTAACCAGCAGTACGTCGATTTCCTTAGCCGCTTCCCGGACCAGAGCGGTTTCGACTTCTGGGTAAACCAGATCACCTCGTGTAATGGCGACGCGACCTGCATCGCCGGCCAGCGCGACAATAGCTCCGGCGCTTTTTTCCTTTCTATCGAATTCCAGGAGACGGGCTATCTGGTCGAGCGCATGTACAAGGTGGCTTATGGCGACGGCACTGGTCAGTCAACCTTTGGCGGGACTCACCAGATCTCGGTGCCCATCGTCAAGCGCAGCGAATTTCTTCCCGATCAACTGCAGTTGTCCAACAACGTAATTATTGGAACGCCTCCGGCGCAGGCACAGTTGGAAGCGAACAAAGTAGCGTTCGCGAATGACTTCGTGTCGCGGGCGCGCTTCACGGGGGTGTATGGCGGTATGTCGAACGCAGCTTTTGTAGATGCGTTGAATACCAACTCCGGCAACGCGCTGGATTCGGGCCAACGCACCAACATGGTCAATCAACTGAGTGCTAGTACGATGACACGAGCGCAGGTGGTGCGTGCGGTCGCGGAAGATGCCGACCTGAACGGCGCCGAGAAGAACCGGGCGTTCGTGCTGATGCAATACCTCGGCTACCTGCGACGCGATCCGAACGTGGGACCGGATTCGGATTACACCGGTTACGATTTCTGGCTGCAGAAACTGAACAACCACGGCGGCGACTTTCACGCGGCGCAGATGGTTAGATCGTTCATCGTCTCGGGCGAATATCTCAACCGCTTCTAGTAGGACAGGCATTCCTGCCTGTCCCTGGTATTGATTTAGAAAGACGCAGGACAGACAGGAATGTCTGTCCTACTTGGCGTGAAAGGACCACCCGCTCACGCAGGTGGTTCTGACAATTGCTTACCGCTTACGACTCACGGCCCGAAGCGATGTCGGTATTCCCCGGAAACGAGGAACGCCTTCACCATCTCGGCGTTAACAAAGTTGCCGTTGAACTGGTTCAGCTTATTCAACCAAAAGTTGTAGCCCTGAAAGTCGAGCGTCGGCTCCGGTGGATCGAACGGATTTCGCCTGAGGTATCCAAAGTACTGCATCAGCACAAACGCCTTATTGAGTTCCTGCTGTTTCAACGTCGAGTTCTCGGCCACGCGCCGCAGCACTCGCGCCCGCGCTAATGTGTCCGCAGTCGTGGGCGCTCCACCAAATTCATTGATGGCTGCTGTTCGCTCCGTTGCGGAGGGTGTAACGCCGGCATTCGCATAAAGCGCATCGACAAACACTCCTGGCGTATTCGAGATCGGATGGTCCTGCGTAAATCTCAAACGCAACACAAACTCCGCGGCGAAGTCCTGCTTGTTGCTCTCCAACTTTTGCTCCGCGCCAGCCTGTCCGATGACTACGCCTTTGCCAATCTGCTGCGTGTCCGCGATGAATTCCGTGTACCTGACGGGGACCGGCATGCCGGGTGGGTTATAAGCGACTTTGTACATCCGATAGACCAGGTAACCGGTCTCCTGAAATTCAATCGACAGGAAAAACGCTGCCGACACGTTGATGCGCTTGATCTCGATGCACTGCGCGTCGTTGCCGCACGAAGTGATCTGGTTGGTCCAAAAGGCGAGCCCAGCCGCGTCTGGCTCGCGATTGAGAAAGTCGAGGTAGTGTTGACGCACGAAGAAACTTGGAATATCGATCGGATTCGCGCTGGTCGCCGAATCGCTGTCGGTGATCGTAACGGTGGTTGTCGCCGGTGAGCCGAGGGCTGCTCCGCTGCCGGTCGCGGCGCTAAGGATTACGTTGAAAGCCTCGCTATTTTCCGGGTAAGAATCGTCAACCAGGAAAACTGAGATCGTCTTCGAGGTTTCACCGGGCGCAAAGTTTAGAGTGCCCAGCGTCGTCTCGTAGTCACAACGAGAAGAAGCAACGCTGCCGATCACGTTGCAGTTACTCGCGCCTGCGGAATCGCTCGTCGTGTAACTAACCGAAGCCGTCCCGGTGGTGTTGCCGGTGCGGGTAACGGTGACCACTGCGCTGCCGCCGCCTTCGACGACGTTGTAATTCGCGGCGCTGAATTGAATCTGCGACGGCGGTGTTGCTATTCGTTGCCAGTCGGGAAACCAATCAAGGGTCGTGTTAGTCGTAAGCTTCGCGCGGTTAGTGCCGTTCGCGTTCATCACAAACAGTTCGACTGAGGTTTCGTCGTTGACACTGCCCGCGGCAAAGATGATGTTCGAGCCGTCGAACGACCAGGCGGGAAATCCATCGGTAACCGAGTTACTGGTAAGCTGCGCTCGATTGCTGCCGTCAGCGTTCATCACGAAAATCTCGATCCC
>DASYMB010000351.1:0-4359 GCA_036009285.1 Pyrinomonadaceae bacterium
ACTGATCACGCCGGTCGTCGAAGTCGATGGACGCGATCGTATGGTCGACGTTTACAACTGGCACTTGGCCCATCCCAAAGAAAACTGGCCGTCGCTGATCTACTGGGGTCACTACGTTGCTCACGACAACAATCGCGATGCGATCGGCCTCTCGCTGAAGCTCACGCGCAACGTGCTCAACACGTTCACCGGTTGGAAGGCCCAGGTGCTTCACGACCTGCACGAGTCAGTTCCGTATCTCTACGACAATACGATCGGCGACGGACCTTACAACGCGTGGCTCGATCCGATCCTGACGGACGAGTGGCAGATGATCGGTTGGAACAACGTTTCGGAGATGACTAAGTTTGGCATGCCCGGCGTGTTCGCGCATGGAAACTTCGACACCTGGTCGCCCGGGTATCTGATGTTCATCGCGGCTACACATAACGGCATCAGCCGGCTCTACGAGACTTTCGGAAACGCCGGCGCCGATACGCTCGAGCGGACCCTCTCGCCCAACCAATACCAGCGCACCTGGTATCGCCAGAATCCGCCCCTCCCGAAAACCAGATGGTCCCAGCGCAATAACAACAACTATCAGCAAACCGCGCTGTTGACGTCGCTCCAATATTTCGGCAACAACAGCAAACTCTTTCTCAAGAATTTTTATTTGAAGAGCAAGCGGTCGGTTTTGAAACCGAAGAACGAGGGCCCGGCTGCTTACGTTTTGCCGGGCGACGATCCGCGTCCGGGCAATCAAGCCGAACTGCTGCGTACTATGCAAGCGCAAGGCGTCGAGATTCACCGCGCGACAGCTCCGTTCACCGTTAACACAAAGTCAGAACCGGGAGCCGTAGCGACCGGGCCTTCTTCCATGAAGTCAGAACCTACAGCCGTAGCGACCGGGCCTTCCTCCATGAAGTCAGAACTTACAGCGGTACCGACTGGGTTGCCGGCGCCGGGAGCGGCCAACGCCTCAGTCCCAGCACAACCAACTCCGTCTCCATCAGTAAAGCCTTCCGCGGCCAAGTCGAAGAATCAGCCGCGCACCTTCCCTGCCGGCAGTTACATCCTGCGCATGGACCAGCCCTACAGTCGCATCGCCGACGCGCTACTGGATTACCAGTATTGGGCGCCAAACGATCCGCAGACGGAAGTTTACGACGACACCGCCTGGACCATGGGCGAGTTGGCTAATGTCGGAGTTTCTCGAATAACTGACACGAAGATTTTGGACGTGCCGATGGAGCGCGTGAACGGCGAGATCCGTGCGCCGGGTTCTGTCAGCGGCAGCGGATCGACTTACATCGTCAATCACAACGCCGATAATGCGCTCGTCACGTTGCGCTATCGACTCAGGGACGCCAACGTCGAGGCCGCCGAAGAACCGTTTGAAGCTGCGGGCCGGAAGTTCAATCGGGGCTCTTTCATAATTCGCAAGGCTTCAGCGGATGAACTCAGTCGGCTGGGTGCGGAACTCGGTGTCCAGGTTTACGCTGTTGCCGCAGCGCCCGTCGTGAAGACGCACGCCATCAAACCCGCGCGCGTCGCGTTGATGCACACCTGGCTCGACACGCAGAACGAGGGCTGGTGGCGGCTCGCGTTTGATCAGTTGCAAATGCCGTATGCGTACATCAGCACGCAGGACGTCGCCCGCGACGATAATCTAAAGGCGAAATATGACGTGATCATCTTTGCGCCGGTCGGCGCGCCGCCGGGCGCGATCGTGAGCGGCATGCCCATGTATGGAAATCCTCTGCCTTGGAAAACAACTTCGCTCACGCCAAACATCGGCAAGATTGATGCGACTGACGACATGCGGCCCGGACTCGATTGGTCGGGACTCCAGAACTTGCAAAGGTTTGTTCAGCAGGGTGGAGTTTTTATTACGGTAGACGATACCGCGGGCTTTGCCGTGAACTACGGATTCACTCCGGGCGTCGCGATCGTACGCGCGAATCGGCTAAGAGCTGTCGGCGACATCCTGCGCATTAAAACTGTCGATGCTGCGAGTCCGATCGCTTACGGTTACGCCGACTCGTTGGCGATGTATTGCGCGAATGGTCCAATTTTTAATCTTTCGAACATCGCCGGCGGCAGCGGTGGGCGGCGTCGATCAGATCAACGAGTTACCGGGCGCGGCACTGCTGACGATCCTGACACAGTGCAGGGTCGACCTCCGGCGGAAATTCCTGAGTCGCTAAAGGCCGAGACCTGGGAAGCGCTGCCGTTGAGCGATGAGCAGCGACTCAACGAGGTTGCAGTAATTCCTCCCTCCGATCGTCCACGCGTGATCTTGCGTTATGCCGACATGAAGGATTTGTTTGTCTCCGGATTGCTCGACGGCGGCGATGAGATTGCGGAGCACGCGGCGGTCATTGACGTACCCTCCGGACGCGGGCACGTCGTGCTCTTCTCGACCAACCCAATCTGGCGTGGGCAAACCAAAGGCAGCTATTTCCTCGTCTTCAATGCGATTCTGAATTTCGATAACTTGAACGCAGGCAGGAAACTGGATGAGAAGTAATAACGTCGAGCCGCGATAGTTCCTTCGCGGCTTCGCCGTCCGATGTGCGGTGGCGGCTCTGCCCCACCGTTAGCTTTCCTTCCCTGTCCCCGGGGCTATGCCCCGGATCTGGGCTTAGCGCCAAAGTCTATTATCGAACTTGCGGAAGGTCATAGACCTTCCGTATATCAGGCGGCACAGCCGCAGCCCGACTCTCAGGCCACATTCTTAACCAATGTTTTAGATTGTCACTCATAGTCTGTAGACAATTCCTTCCTGCTTTGATTCCATGGCTCTTTCGAGAGTGAGCCAAGCGATCCGTCCTTCTCGGTTCCTCCGCTTCGACGAATTGACTATGACTACCCATCACGGTCAGAGAAAGCAACTGGCCCACAGAGGACAGCCTGCGCACAAAAAAGGCTCGAAGCGTTTCAACGCCGATCATCTCGCCTTGCCTGGAGACGAGATCCGGAGACTCGTGCTGCTCACAACCACACGGTACAAGATCGAGCCGTTCGTCAGGCAGTTGATCAGGCTGATGGATGAATTGAGGGCCGGTCAGACCAGCAACATTGCGAAGCTAACGAAACCTGGCAGGGACAAATCCCGCGCCATACTGTTCGCGGCGATAGCAAAGATCGTTAACGAAGGACGGACGATGGCGGCATACCACACCGCTTATCAAGCCACACTCTATGCGTATGAGAACAGCCTCGATCATCTGCTGGCGTTCCATGAATATTTAGATCGCTTTAAGCAACCCCAACCAAATACACCGCCAACCTAACGTCTCGCGGCCCCGCCGCCCGATGTGCGGCGACGGCTCTGCCCCACCGTTAGCTTTCCTTCCATGTCCCCGGGGGTAATGCCCCCGGATCGGGGACGTAGCCCCCAAAGTTTATTATCGAGTTTTCGGAAGGTCTTAGACCTTCCGCACATCGGGCGGCGTAGCCGTTAGCGGAATCATGGTGCGGTGCCTTTGCGGATCGAGTCTGACAACGCCTTCACATCAATCGGTGTCGGATAGGTTTTCAAGGTCGCGATTGTGTCCAGAAGAAACTTGCGCAGCTCGGTGTCAGAAATCGTGGCGGTGGCCTCGCTATTGAGCAGCAAGACGTAGTCTTTGCTGACCACAGTCAGATACAACTGCTTCTTCGCTTCGGTGTTCATTGCTTCCGGCATATCGAATTGCCACATCGACGCATTGCCGCCGTTGCTCAGTTTGGTATTAAAGGTTTGCACCTTGAGTTTGCTGTGAAGCAGTTCTTCAATAAACTTCGACTCCCAATCGCGGTGGGCCGCCAGAATAGAAGTGTCGTCAAGCTTCTTCTCTTTCGCATCGGGCGCAAAGTCTTTGATCGGCGCCAGTTGAATTTGCAGCGCCTTGCCATCCACCATAAAAAATATGTGTTCGGGATCGTTCACCGGCTTAATCTCTTTGCCTTTGATCAGGAGCGTAAAATACAGGCCGCGGACGTTCCAAACGAAAAGTATTCCCTCATCTGTTTTGATCGCCACCCAACCATCTTGCTGCTGCATTCCGAAATCGTGGGCGGAATAGTCCGGCCCCAGGCGCATGTTCGCGCGGGTGGGTTGCGTGCTGACTGCAAGCAACATCGCGCCGACCAACACGAGAGAAGTGATCACTGTCTTAACTGAGCGGTTGTGTAAAGTGGAAAACAGCATGCGGCCTTTTATCATACGCCTGGGCCTTGGAACAATGAGATTCGCATTCTGGTTTGAAGTTTCTCTGTGCAACCTTTGTGTCCGCTGTCTCTCGGTGGTTGATAACGACTAACAACCACTCACCACCGAGACACAGAGAAAGCAGAGATTGCACAGAAAGAAGTTCAAAATTAAGACACCCCTGT
>DASYMB010000352.1:0-4840 GCA_036009285.1 Pyrinomonadaceae bacterium
CCTTCGTAGACTTAATTCTCCGGCAGTAGCGGCGTCAGGCCGCCTCGGGCGAAAGCGGTGACAGGTCACCGCACTCCAAGTGAGTCATGTCTTTGAAAAGCGAAGATGTTTCGGTAAATCTTTGCAGGCGCACAGATTATCTCTTTAGTCGTGAACGCAATTCCTTTCGAGGTCGAATGTTTGCAGGCCGACAAATGATTCCTTTATACTGCAGCCGGCTGGTGATCTAGTTGACCCTGATAATCTATGGCCTTCGAGCCGGATCAAGGTCATGCCAACAGGAAATCGACTCTACTTGTAAACTTAATGCCCCGTCGCAATTCAGGCCTCCAAACCGCAGAAAAGGACAGTCTCGACGCTCGCGGGCAAGCCGTGCTTGCGGCCGTGATCAAAGAGCACCTGGTGACTGGCGAAGCGGTGGGTTCGCTAGTCCTGTCGGACAGATTTTCCCATAACTCGGGTTGGAGCTCGGCCACGATCAGAAATGTCATGGCCGAACTTGAAGAAGCGGGACTCGTCGAACAGCCGCATACGTCTGCCGGTCGCGTGCCGACTGATCAGGGTTACCGCTACTACGTCGACAATATTCTGGAAGAGGCCCGGCTCTCCCGCGCCGACCTGCGCGCAATCGATAAGGTGTTCGCTTCCAGCGGTGTCGATTCAGCCACTTCGTCAGACCGCATAATGGAAAAGATGTCCCACGCGCTCTCGGAGCTCTCCGCTAACGTGGGCATCGTGATTTCACCCTCGCTTGGCGAAAACCGGCTAAGTCACATTGAATTTGTTCAGCTTTCTGATAAACGAATTCTGGTCGTGTTAGTGACAACGGCGAACATCATTCACAACAAAATCATCCGGCTGGAAGACAACCTTACCCAGGAAGAACTCGAGCACACCGCGCGCTACTTGAACACAGAATTCGGCGGCAAGAGTCTGCTCTCCATTCGCACGGAAATTCTCGAATTGATGAGTGAGGAAAAAGCCCTTTACGACCGGCTGTTGCGGAATGCCATTCTGCTTTGTGACATGAGTCTGGAAGGTGAAGAATCCAACAGCGGCGACGTCTATATCGATGGGGCCTCAAATATTCTTAGTAAACCGGACTTTGTCGATGTCGAAAGGATGCGCGAGCTTTTTCGAACCTTTGAGGAAAAGTCTCGCCTAATAAAGATCCTCAATGAGTGCATAGCTCGCGAACCGGCCGCAATGCGGGGAGATGTTCATGTCGTCATCGGGCGGGAACACCCCATCTCGTCGCTGAGTAACTGTACACTGATTACCGCCCCCTACCGGTTTGGTTCAAACGAACAGCTCGGCACCCTCGGCGTTGTTGGCCCGATGAGGATTGAGTATTCCCGCATTATGGCTATGGTAAACTACATGGCGCGTCTCATTGAGCGCCGTTTGAGCGACGAAGCACGCGTCTGAAGCTCCTGCCGAAATCTGGAAAGACTCGGAAAATTGCTTGATGGCTCCTGAGAATAAAGGTGGTGGGTCGAACCGCATTCCGATCACCTTTTTTGGATTCGGATAATGAAGACAGCTCGGCTTCCCAAGACGCGAACAGGTTCGACTTTTCACGCGACGATCAGGAGTTGACGAACGATATGGCGCCCGATAACGAAGCAACAACGCCCGATCAGAATGCGTTTGACGCGGACGATTCACCTGTCGAGGCTTCACCCCAGGCTGATGGATCAGGCGAGACTGCGCCGAGTGCCGGCGGTCCCGAAGTCGCGGAATTGGTTGCCACCAGGGCCGAGTTGAAACGGCTCGAGGGCGAGGTTAAAGAACTGAGAGATGGCCTGGCCCGGCGCCAGGCGGACTTCGAAAACTATCGCAAGCGGGTGGAACGCGAGCGCTCCGAAACTTACAATCGGGTGGTCGCCGATATTGCTGCAAAGCTTTTGCCGGTGCTCGACAATTTGAAACGAGCTCTGGAGACTGAGGCTTCAATCGAAGCTAGTGAGTCGGATGAGTTTCGGCATTTCCTAAGCGGCGTAGATTTGATCTACAAGCAGCTTAACGGCGTGCTTGATGCGTTAGGCGTCAAACCGGTGTTGGCCGAAGGCGAGCAGTTTAACCCGCATCTTCATGAAGCGGTGGTTACGGAACCCACCGACGACTTCGAACCTGACACCGTGATTCAGGAGATTGTGCGGGGTTTCAGGATGGGCGATAAGTTAATTCGCCCGGCGCTGGTGAAGGTAGCTGTTAAGAAGTGAGTCGATACTCTTAACGCGCTAACGCGTTAGAGAAGTCAAAATATGGGAAAAGCCATCGGCATAGATTTGGGCACCACTAATTGCTGCGTCTCCGTTCTTGAAGGAGGCGCGGTTCAGATCGTGCCCAACAAGGAAGGTGGGCGCACGACGCCCAGCGTGGTTGGTTTTACCGACAAGGGCGAGCGCCTGGTGGGCCAGATAGCGAAACGCCAGGCGGTGACTAATGCGGCCAATACGGTTTATGCGGTCAAGCGGCTCATCGGCCGAAAATACAGCTCAACCGAAGTTCAGCGCATGCGCGAAACTTCCGCGTTTGAGATTGTCGATTCCCCAAACGGCGACGCGCGCGTGCGCGTGCAAGGCCGCAGTTATAGTCCACCGGAATTGTCGGGCATAGTGCTGCAACGTTTGAAGGCCGCGGCGGAAGATTTTCTCGGCGAACCGGTAACGGATGCCATCATCACCGTGCCTGCCTACTTCGACGACACGCAGCGCCAGGCTACCAAGGATGCTGGAAAAATTGCCGGCCTCACTGTGGAAAGGATCATCAACGAACCTACTGCGGCTGCACTCGCCTACGGTTTAGGCAAATCGGAGGTTGAGCGCATTGCTGTGTACGACCTCGGCGGCGGCACGTTTGATATTTCGATCCTCGAGATGAGCGATGGCGTTTTCGAAGTTCTGTCAACTTCAGGCAATACGTTCCTGGGCGGCGAAGACATTGATGAACGGATCATGAACTGGATGGCGGATCAGTTTCTGAGTGATACGGGAATTGATCTGCGAAAGGACCGCTTGGCGCTACAGCGACTAAAGGAAGTGGCTGAGCGGGCCAAGTGTGAACTTTCGTCATCCACCGAGACTAACATCAATCTTCCTTTTATCGCCGCCGACTCCACCGGACCGAAACATTTCAACAAGGCGCTGAGTCGTGCTGAATTTGAAGGTCTGATCGTCGATTTGATCGATCAGACAATCGAGCCTTGTCGCCGCGCGCTCGAGGATGCAAAGCTGCAGCCTGCCGACGTTGATAAAGTGATTCTGGTAGGCGGGCAAACTCGCTCGCCAATCGTCGAACGTACCGTGGAAAAGATTTTCGGCAAGAAGCCCTCCGCCGAAATCAATCCTGACGAAGTCGTCGCCATGGGCGCCGCGATTCAGGGAGGCGTGTTAACCGGCGAAGTGAAAGACATCGTGCTGCTCGACGTGCTGCCGCTGAGTTTGGGACTCGAAACACGCGGCGGGCTGTTCACTAAAATCATCGATCGGAATTCCACCATTCCGTTGCGCAACAGCCTGACGTTCACGACCGTGGTCGACAATCAGACGTCGGTCGAGATTCATATTTTGCAGGGTGAGCGTGAAGTGGCGGGAGGCAATCGTTCGCTCGGCAAGTTTGAGCTGGTCGGCATTCCACCCAGCCCGCGCGGCGTGCCGCAGGTCGATGTTACTTTCGAAGTTGACGCGAATGGTATTGTTTCGGTGTCGGCGCAGGATAAGACCACCGGGCGCGAACAGCAGATGCGCATCACTCCGACTTCCGGTCTCGCTCCTGACGAAATTCAGCAACTCATAAAAGAGGCGGAAGGCTTTGCCGATTCCGACCGCCTGGCCAAGGAACTGGTCGTATTGCGTAACAAGCTGGAATCGCTGCTGCGTAATACTCAAAAGTCGTTCGCCAAATTTGGCAGCGACGCGCTTTCGTCAAATGATCAGGAGATAGCCGAACGCGTGTTTAGCGAGGCCGAGGCGGCAATCACCGCGGACACAACCGAAATTAACAAGGCACTGAATGCGCTCGAGCGCGTGGCCGGCCAACTTACCGCTGCAATGATGAGTCCTGCGAGTGAACCTGCGCCAAAAGGCACCGACAATCCGGCTGGTGATTTTACGAAGTTTTAGAGAATTAATTTCTGCAGAAGCCCGCACGTTAGCAAGGGCCCGGAGGCAAGCCTCCCTAATGGTCGGGCTTCCGCCATAAAATAAGACGAGAGGTTTTGGTAAAGCTGGAATGAGTAAACGAGATTATTACGAGGTGTTGGAAGTTAGCCGCACCGCTACCGATCAGGAATTAAAAAGTGCTTACCGTCGTTTGGCCAGAACGCATCACCCTGATACCAATCAAAACGATCCGGCCGCCGAAGAAAAATTCAAGGAGTTGTCGGAAGCGTACAGCGTGCTTGCCGATGCCGAGCAGCGTCAGCGTTACGATCGCTTTGGTCACGCCGGTGTTTCGAGCGGCGCTGGACAAACCTGGGGCGCGCCAGGGTTCGGCGGCATAGAAGATATTCTTGGCGATCTGTTTGGCTTCAGTGATGTGTTTGGCGGCGGCCGCAGCGGAGGTCGCCGCACGGCCGCACAACGCGGCGCCGATCTGCGTTACGACCTCGAGATCACACTCGAAGAAGCCTACAACGGAATGACCGCACAACTTCGCATTCCGCGACTTGAGACCTGCGAAACCTGCAAAGGAAATGGCGCCGCGCCGGGTACCCAGCCAGAAACCTGCAGCAATTGCGGCGGGACCGGTCAGGTCCGTTATCAACAAGGATTTTTTTCAGTGGCGCGAACCTGCCAGCCCTGCCGTGGCGCTGGGCGCGTTGTGAAGAGTCCCT
>DASYMB010000353.1:0-3318 GCA_036009285.1 Pyrinomonadaceae bacterium
CGGTGGCTATGGTAACAACGGGTATAGCCAGGCTGCCGTGAATCAGGGATATCAGGATGGACTTTACACCGGGTCCAGCGATGCTCAACGCGGGCAAAGCTACAATCCTCAGCGATCCCACTTCTACAAAGACGGCAACTCAGGCTACAACAACGGACAATACATGCAAGCGTATCGTCAGGGATTTCTGCAAGGCTATCAGCAGGGGTTCCAGCAATATGGCGGCTACAACAATGGCCGGAATAACACCCGGCGCTTGCCGTGGTAATAGCCTGTTGACGTTGGCTCGAACTTAGTTCTAAACACGAGAATGCCGCGACCGGTGAAGTCGCGGCATTTTTCTCGTTCACCCGAAATCAGGAATCAGGAATCAGGAATCAGAAAACAGAAATCGAAATCTGAAATTCAGATCTGAGATCTGAAATCTGAAAACGTTTACGGCTTCTTGTTCTGCTCGTCGAGCCACGTCTTGAGCGGCGCGAAGTAGTCGATAATCGCGGTTGCGTCCATCTTGTCTTCGCCCGTCATGGTTTTCAGCGACTCCGGCCAGGGTTTGCTTAGTCCCAGCGCCAGCATCTGTTTCAGCTTCTCGCCGGCCTTTTTGTTTCCGTAAATCGAGCATTGATAGAGCGGGCCGTTGAATCCGGCTTCGCGACACAAAGCTCGATGAAATTGAAACTGTAGAATGGCTGCCAGAAAGTAGCGCGCGTATGGAGTATTGGCCGGCACGTGGTATTTAGCCCCGGCATCGAAATCCTGCTCGCTGCGTGGCGCGGGCGGAGCGACTCCCTGATACTTCGCGCGCAGATCCCACCAAGCCTTGTTGTAGTCGTTTGGTCCAACCTCGCCTGAGAAAACTTTCCAGCGCCACTGATCCACCAGGTAACCGAAAGGCAGGAACGCCACTTTGTCGAGCGCCCGTTGCAATAGAAATCCGATGTCGGCGCTTTGGTCCGGCACCTTATCGATCAAGCCGATCTGCTTGAGATAGGGTGGCGTAACGGACAAGGCCATGGTGTCGCCGATAGCCTCGTGGAATCCGTCATTGGCGCTGTCGCGATAAAGAAAAGGCTGGCCCGCGTAGGCCATCTGATAATAGTTATGGCCCAACTCGTGATGCACCGTGGTGAAATCTTCCTCGTTGACCTGGATACACATTTTCAGGCGAACGTCTTTTTCGTAGTCGATGTCCCAGGCGCTCGCATGACAGACCACGTCGTGATCCACTGGCTTGGTAAACAGTGAACGATCCCAGAACGTGGGCGGCAGCGGATCGAAACCAAGCGAGGTAAAAAACGATTCACCGTAGTGCACTAGTTGTTTTGGTTCCGTGTTTCGCGTTTTGAGAATCTGCGTCAGATCGTAACCACGATCGCCGCCGCTCTCGGGTTTGAGTAGCGGATAAATATTGCCCCACTGCTGCGCCCACATGTTGCCCAACAAATGGGCCGGAATTTTCCCGTCTGGCGGCACGATGTCTTTACCATACTTCTCCGAAAGTTTGCGGCGCGTGTAGGTGTAAAGCGAATCGTAAAGGGGCTTAACCTGCTGCCAGAGCCGCTCCATTTCCGCTGCGAAGGCGTCCGGCTCCATATCGTATTTCGCGCGCCACATCGCGCCCGTATCTTTGAAACCCATTTCGCGCGCGCCCTTGTTGCTGAGTTCGACAAAGCGCACGTAATTTTTTCGGTATGGCGGCGAAACCTGGTGCCAGCCGAGCCAAACGCGTTTCAATTCTTCCGGGTCGCGGCTGTTCGCGAGGATTTCTTCCATGTCGTTAAGGCTGAGACATTTTCCCTTGTCGCCGTTGGGACAATATTTGCCCTTGCCGTAGTCGCCTTCGAGCGAGGCCGCGAGCTTCGTTAGCTCATCGCGTTCCACTGGGTCCTTCGGCGCCGGCAGAGTAAGCGACAGCTTCAACAACTTCATCTTCCGCGCGACATCGTAAGGCAGATCAAGTCCATCGAATCGACGCGACTCGTCGGCGAGCTCGGTGGTGGCCGCTATGACTTCTTTGTTTGCGTCCGCCGACAATGCTTCAGTGTCGTCGGTGATGAAGGTGCTCTTCACCCAATCCGCGCGGCTATACTTGACGCTCAAGTCGAACAATCGTTTCTCAGCGTCGGCAATAAACTTATTCGCTTCCGCCGGCGTGGCTTTGTCCGAAACGGACACCGACTTTGGGTTTTGGGCGCTGGACGACGTAAGCGAAAGGACTAAACTCACGAGTAGAAATGCGCCGGCCCAGACGCGGCCGCTGCGACGAATAGATTTCATGCTGCCTCCATTAATTATTGATTGAGTGAACTCGGGGATGCGGCATTGTAATCAGAGGCGGGAAAGTTTGAAAGCGGAGCGCAGAGGTAAAGCAAACTGTTAGTTTGCGGAGCGGTTCATTGCCTCTAACTTGAGTGTTGGCCAACCCCCGCAAACTAACAGTTTGCTTTACCTGACCTGGTCAACTTGCGTGTGCGCCAAGCGCCGGCGGAGATTTGTGAGGTTCAAGGTTGTGGAGGGAGACTTCCAAATCAGATCGTACCGCAGATCCTTTAAACGAGAAGCGGGTCTTCAGTCTATTGAACGGTCTCTCGACGAGGTAGAAGGAGGCTGCGGCAATCGCGACTGCGAGTGCGAGTCTGGCCCATGGCTCCCAGTAACCCAGGTAATAAAAACTCGTGCTTCTCACTACCAGCCAATGCCAGAGATACAAACCGTACGAGATCTTGCCGAACCAACCGAGCACACGCCATCGCAGAGGCGCCGCCAGAATCCATGGCGGTGAATTTGCGGCCACCAAAATAACTATTCCTGCCAGCAGCGCGATAACTGTATAGCCCCCGCGATATAGAAACTGATCAGTGAAGTCGGCAGTAGCAAGCATAAAAACAAAAACTGCTCCGCAAAGAATGCCCGCGACGCTCAGCCATTTTTTTGTGTTAGGGCCGACGACTGATGCCGGCAGCAGCGCTATCAAGCAACCGATCAATAGCGCGTCGGCCCTGGTGTCTGTACCGTAATAGAGTCTTGTCAGGCTGGCCCCTGCACTTAAGAGCGAATAACGATGGGCCACGATCCCAACGATAACGACCGCGAGGCCTATCGCAATGAAGCGCCGTCTGAGCTTCAGTGCCAGACATGCAAAGAACAGCAGCGGCCAAACAAGATAGAATTGTTCCTCAATCGAAAGTGACCAGATGATGGCGGTCGGATCCAGTGAAAGGTCCCAACCGAAAGCCAGGCGCCAGTTGGTTGAGTAAGCAAGAGCAATCCCGATCAGCCTGAGCTCTCTCGTGATGTCGATAAGGTGGGTGTGATAGG
>DASYMB010000354.1:0-5232 GCA_036009285.1 Pyrinomonadaceae bacterium
GGGCTTGATAGTGATACTCTTTGTCGGCGGCATCGTGGGCATGGTGTTTTACGGAATCGGCAATAGCGATGCGGCCAACGTTTCCAAAGAGTTTCTCAGGAATAACGAACGGCTGAAACAGGACATTGGCGAAGTTAAGGACTTTGGCCACTTCATAACCGGCAACATCAATATGAATAACGGCGACGGCGTTGCTCAACTAAATATCAAGGTGATCGGAGAACGAAAGGAAGTTAACGCGGCTGTTGAATTAGTCTTTCGCAGCGGACATCAGTGGCGGGTGACGGCGGCCTCTTACCGGAACGAGGCAGGCGAGACCATCGATCTGCTGAACCCCTACGAGTCTCGCAAGGTCGTACCTAACTCCGGAAAGATTCCGGTTCTCTGTGCCTCCTCTGTGTTCTCAGTGCCTTCGGGGTGAATCTTTATTATCGAATGCTCACCACAGAGAGCGCAGGTTGCACAGAGTAAACTGAAGGCCACTATAGCCAAGTCACATATGAACGCGAACAAAAATCCGAAAGGCGTTGCAATACTCGGCTCCACCGGCTCGATCGGCTGCAACACGTTGCGCGTGATCGAGTCGCTCGGTAGTGAACGCTTTCGCGTGGTGGCGTTAGGCGCGGGACATAATGTAGAGACTCTTGCCGAGCAAATAGCGAAGCACTTACCGGAGCTTGTTTCAGTTGAAACTGAAGAGGCCGCGCATGATTTGCGCGCTCAGCTTTTTGAAAGGGACATCGATCTACCGCGCATCATTGTCGGTGAAGCGGGCTTGATCGAAGTGGCCACGCACGACCAGGCGGATTGCGTCGTCTCCGCCACCGTTGGCGCCGTCGGATTCGTGCCGACCCTGCGAGCGCTCGAAGCAGGGAAGCGAGTCGCGCTGGCGAATAAAGAGACGCTGGTGATGGCGGGCGAGTTGATGACTCAGGCTGCGCGTGCGTCAGGCGCGGAGCTGTTGCCGGTTGACTCCGAACACAACGCGCTGCATCAGTGTCTGCGCGGAGAAAAACAGTCGGAGGTTCGCCGAATAATTCTCACCGCCTCTGGCGGACCTTTTCGCACCAAGACGAAGACGCAGATGCAGCAGTCAACTGTTTCCGAGGCGCTTCGTCATCCAACGTGGAACATGGGCGCCAAGATCACGATCGATTCCGCCACTTTAATGAACAAGGGTTTGGAGGTGATCGAAGCCCATTGGCTGTTCGGTTTCTCCGCGGACCAGATCGACATCGTGGTTCACCCTGAATCTGTGGTCCATTCGATGATTGAGCTGGTCGATGGTTCTGTGATTGCGCAGTTGGGCGTCACCGATATGCGCCACGCGATTCAGTATGCGCTCACGTATCCGGATCGCCATGGTTGTGAATTGCCGCCGCTCGATTTGACGGCCTTATCAGCGCTTCACTTCGAACCGCCCGATCACGATCGCTTTCCCTGTATCGCGCTTGCCTACCGCGCGTTGCGCGAGGGCGGCACGCTGCCCGCGGCGATGAACGCAGCAAATGAAGAAGCGGTGCGGGCGTTTATCGAAGAGCGTATATCCCTGACAGATATTCCCGTAGTCATCGAAGCAGTGATGGATAAGCATCACACCCAACCCGCTAACGAACTCGCCACCATCCTCGACGCCGATCGCGCGGCCCGCCTTTCCGCGGCCGACGAAATTCAAAAACTAGTCAAACCCGCGTCATTGCTTGTCGAAACATAATCAATCGATCTGGATTACGATCGACTTGTTACGGGGACCGCGGGCGTTTCGCCCGCGTCAAGCAACAGCGTCGATCAAGTGAGAGCTAAGTTAGTAATGGCGCCACTTGTAAAGCAAACTGTTAGTTTGCGGCTGTCGGGATGATCTCTCAACACACATCGCAAACTAACAGTTTGCTTTACGAAGGCACGAGGCGGGCTAGGGCGCCCGCGGTCCCAGTAAGAAGCGGCCAATTACCGTCGGCAGTTTTGAGGTTAAACGTAGGCGTTATTCGCAGAAACGGCAGTTTGACGCGCCCGTAGCCTCCGCGTAAACTCGATTGCGGCGACTCAACCTGGACTCCGATAGTCCAAGCTGGCTGAAAAATTCAGGGTCTACGAAAGTTAAGAAAGAGATTTGGATTGATGAATTATCTGATATATCCCTTAGCGTTCATATTTATCCTCGGTTCGGCCGTCGTCCTGCACGAGTTTGGCCACTTCATCGTCGCAAAACTTTTCAAGATTCGCGTGGAGACTTTCTCGGTTGGTTTTGGCCCGCGACTGTTTGGAAAAAAGTGGGGACAAACTGACTACCGCGTGTCGGCAATTCCGCTCGGTGGTTACGTCAAACTGGGTGGCGATGAATCGAATGCGCCAATCGAAGGCGAGGGAGCTTCGGACATTCCGCCGCAGGAGAGATTTGATCTGCGTCCGCGGTGGCAGCGCATTCTGGTTGCACTGGCCGGTCCAGTGATGAATATATTGACGGCGCTTGCGATTCCTTTTGTCGGCGCAATGATGTATGGCGTACCCGTCAGTCCGCCGCCGGTCGTCAGTTATGTCGCAAGTGGCGGAGCGGCGCAGGTCGCCGGGTTGCAACCGGGCGATCGCATCGTTTCTTTTAACGGCACCGAAAATCCTGAATGGGACACCATCCGCGGCGATGCGCTGCTGTCGCCGGGTCATGCCTTGCCGCTCGTAGTTGAGCGCAATGGTCAACGTGTTCCGTTGACGATTACTCCAACCGCTCAAACAGAAGAAGGCGAAACGATCGGCTCGCTTGATCTGGTGCCGGACAATGGCGGCTTTCCGGTTGTTGTTCGTGCCGTAACTAAGGACGCTCCCGCCGGCGAGGCCGGCATTCAGCCCGGCGATCGCATCGTGGCTATTAACGGGCAGCCGGTGCGAAGCGCCGAACACGTCAGAACGTTTATTGGAGAGCACCGGTCTCAGCCGATCACGCTCACGGTAGAGCGAAACGGCCACAGGCTGGACATAACCGCGACGCCTCGGAGACTCGCTGACGGCGTCGAACGTTTGGGAATTGCGCAGACCGACGACTTCCCGCTGGTGAAGCCGACGCTCGCATCGGCCGCCTCCTATGCCGTTCGATCAAATCTGGAACTCTTACGTTTGACGGGAAAAGCGCTGGGACAGTTTTTTACCGGGCAACGCTCCGCACGCAACACGCTGTCTGGCCCAGTCGGAATCTACAAGGCGGCAGGCTCGGCGGTAGAGAGATTTGGTTGGGGTGGGTTTTTTACCACGCTCGGTTTTCTGAGTCTGAATCTCGGCATCTTCAATCTGTTGCCAATCCCGGTGCTCGATGGCGGTGCGATTTTCCTGCTATTGATTGAAGCGGTGTTGGCGACCGTGGGAATGAAACTGTCAATGCGCGTGCGCGAAAGAATTCAACAGGTTGGTTTTGTCATGGTAATTCTTTTGATGGTGTTTGTGATCACCAATGACATTTTGAAACAAGCGTCAATCTGGCGAGGCGGAAGTAACCCGCCCGCGGCAGCGACACCGGGGAAATAACAAGGGTTATGAGTTTTGAGTTTTGAGTTTTGAGTTCTGAGTCCTGAGTTTTGCGTTTTGAGTTCGAACAGAACCGAAACTTAGAACTCAAAACTCAGAATTTAGAACTCGTAGGAATTATGCGAAAGTCGAAAGCAGTTAAAGTTAAGAACGTGCAGATCGGCGGTGGCGCGCCGGTCGTGATCCAGTCTATGACCAAGACCGACACTGCTGACGTCGGCGCCACTGTGGCCCAGATTGAAGAAATGGTGCGCGCGGGTTGCGAAGTTGTGCGCCTGGCGGTGCCCGATGACGATGCGGCGATCGCGTTGAAGGAGATTCGCAAGCGCGTGCCCGATGTGCCGCTCGTCGCGGACATTCACTTCCATTACAAGCTGGCGCTGCTCGCTTTGGAAGCGGGCATCGACAAGCTCCGTCTCAATCCGGGAAACATCGGCAAGCACGAGCGTATCGTTGAAGTGGTGCGCGCGGCGCAGGCGCAGCAGGTGCCGATTCGTATCGGCGTCAACGGCGGCTCGCTGGAAAAACATCTGCTGAAGAAATTTGGCACGGCAACTCCGGAAGCGATGGTTGAATCCGCTTTGCGTCACATTAAGATTCTCGAGGACCTGGATTTCACTGACACGATAATCTCGCTGAAAGCTTCCGACGTTCATCGCACCGTCGCCGCCTATCGTTTGTTGGCGGAGAAAGTGGACTATCCGTTTCATCTCGGTGTGACTGAAGCGGGCACAGCTTTCGGCGGCACTATCAAGTCGTCGATTGGGCTGGGCATTCTGCTGCACGAAGGCATCGGCGACACCATTCGCGTTTCGCTCGCCGCGGAACCGCAGGAAGAAGTGCGCGTGGCGTGGGAGATTGTTAAGTCCCTGGGCTTGCGCACGCGCGGAGTGACCGTGGTCGCGTGTCCCACCTGCGGCCGCCTCGACGTCGACAACTTCGTGGAGATAGTGACGGAAATCGAGCGCCGGCTGGCCCACGTGGAGGAGCCGCTGCATCTTTCGATTATGGGTTGTGCGGTTAACGGTCCTGGCGAAGCCCATGATTCGCAACTCGGTGTGACCTTCGGTCGCGGCGTGGGCATGATCTTCAAGGACGGCGTACCCATGCGCAAAGTTGCCGGCGAAGATATCGTCGAAGCATTTGTAATGGAAACTGAAAAACTTCTCGCCGAAATCGCGACGAAGAACTCCAACGCTGCGACCAAAGAGGCTGAACTCGTCTCAATTACCTAACGGCGATCTGCGCTTCTTCCATAAACCCTGAGCTTCTTCCTCAAGCGCAGTCCAACCGATCCATGAATTTACAGAAGAGAGCCGAACTGCTGGGCGAGAAAGCATTCCTCGGTGTCCCCGTCCAGGGTTTTGCAAAGGGAGGCAGAGAGCTATTAACGTATTTGCTGAACGCAGGATTAAACCCCGACTCCAGGGTTGTTGATATAGGCTGCGGCGTTTTGCGCGGTGGCTACTGGTTGATTCATTTCTTAAACCCGAATTGCTACTGCGGAATTGAGCCCCACGAGGGAAGACTCGAGATGGGCGTTCATACGATTTTAGAGCCCGAGGTCCTGGCGGCTAAGCGCCCGCGTTTTGACACAAACCCGCGTTTTGATACCTCGGTATTCGGAGAGAAGTTCGATTTCTTTCTGGCTTATTCGGTATGGACCCACGCAGCTAAGCCACAGATAGAGGCAATGCTCGATTCATTTCTCCGCGATGC
>DASYMB010000355.1:0-4357 GCA_036009285.1 Pyrinomonadaceae bacterium
CCCGGAAGCGAGTTTGGTCGCTTTCAATCCGCTCCAGGTTTTTCCGTGCTTCATTTGCCCAGGGGGAAGAAGGATCTTTCTGCAAGTAGAGTTTCCACGATTCCTTCGCCTGGCGCTGCATCCCCAATTCCTGTAACGCCAGCGATTTGTTAAAGAGCGCCTCCAGGAAATTACTGTCAAGCTCCGTTGCCTTCGTGAATTCTTCCAAACTCTTCGCCAGCTCCTCGAAGTTCTTCTCTCTCGCCTTAGTTTTTGACAGTTCAAAATGGGCCGCGCCCAGGTCGTTGTGAATCCGCGCGTTCTGGTCCGCAAGTTTCACGGCGCTTTCCAGTTCCCTGATCGCGTCCGGATATTCTTGTTGCGTGAGACGAAAGACACCGAGCGCGTGGAGGGTCTCCGCATTCGGATTCTTTTCCGTCGCCTCGATCAAACTGTTTTCAATGCGGCGCAGGCGGTTCTTCGCAGCGGGCTCCGGCGCCCCTCGCAATTGCGGCAAAGGCGCATAGCCAAATTCAGAAAGGCGAGTTTCGGTTGGTCGGGCCTGCTGGTAAATGGAGCGCAGCTCGGCGAGCCGATCCGGGTTCTGTTTCCTACTCAAGTAAACTACCAAACTCACCGCGGCAATCAGAAGAATGGCGAACGCACCGACGTATTGCGGTTGGCGGAAGAACGCTTTGAGCGAACTAAAGAACGACGGTTTCTCGTCCGGCTCAGTTTGATTGAGGGCCAGGGCTTTAGCTCTGAGGGCCTGAGTCAGTTCGAGCTTAAAAGATCTTTCCGGATCGCGTGCCAGCGTCGCTCGAAAACTTTCCGCATCAGCGTCATTAAGGTGCTCGAAAACGTAATCGTTGATCAGCTCGTCTTCCACTAATGCGACGTGGGAACAAAACTCTTCATCCGCGAACAACAAATCCTCGAGCCCTTCGAGCGTGGTTTCATCTGAAACTCGCCCCAGAAGATACTCGCGGACTGTCTCGTCACTCGGTAAGGAATTGCCCATTCTTGCTGCCCCAAGTTTGTGTGTCGTTGCCGGGCGTTTCGTAACTGTCAGAACCACCTGCGGTAGCGGGTGGGCCTGGTTTGATCTGCCAAGGCACATTCGCTTTTGACAAGGCCCACTCGCTACCGCAGGGTGGTTCTGACAAGCCACCCGCTTACGCAGGTGGTTCTGACAAGCCACCGGCTTACGCAGGTGGTTCTGACGGTCAACCCATGCACTCCTGAACGCAAATCTTCAATTTCTGCTTGCTTCTCATCACCTGCATGCGCAAGCCAGTCTGGGTGGTCTGTATGCTCTTCGAGATACGACGGTGCAATTCAATCTTCGCGCGTTTGGCTTCCGAAAAATAATCGAGCAGCAGGGTCCGGGTTTCCGGAGAAAGTTCGCCCAGGCATTTGTCCAAACACTCGCTGGAAAAGCTTTGCTCCTCAGGAGCTTTCGCGGCGATGGTGACGTCGTCGATATCGAGATGAGTTCGTTGTTTGCGGAGCCATTCCCGATAAATATTCCTGGCTACGCCATAGCAATAGGCAATTTTGCTTTCGATTTTTTCCTCGGAAACTTTCAGGATCAGGCGGTTGATGGTTTCATCGGCCAACTCATCTGAGAAGCTGCAGTGGCGTTGCGAAAAAAAAGTGCACAAGCGAAACCGCAGGCGCTCATACTCCTCGCCCGCGCTCTCATTATCAGGACTAAGCCACTCGAGAAAGCTCGCAAACTTTTCCTGGGTTACTTCTTTGTTTGTGTTTGATTTCGGCAATCCCGGAGGCCCTGGCTTTTGAGATCGAAATTTCGGCGACAGGATAACGCAATAAGGTGACAGACACTACAAGAAGCTGCCCAAAAGTGGCGTCGAAGCGTCGGGCCTGGGCGTTCGCACAAACGCCGGACTTCAGCCCCGCGATTGTGAGGATGGCTGGAAGCCCGGCGTGAGGCACTTGAAAAATCTAGTCGATTCAGTGTGGCTGTACGGTTGTTCTCGCTGAAAACTATTGGTTCGCTGAAAACTACGGGCACTGGCGCGTGACTTTGGCATTCACTATCAGCCCTGAGTAACTCTTAGTCAGGTTATTCACGCGAATCTCGAGCGTGTGTGGACCAGGCCCGATGGGCGGCGCGCCATTGAGTGAAACCGGCGCCTGGCCCGACGTAGTGTTGAAGCAGACCGGGCCGGAACACGAAGCATTCGGAATTGGGTTGTTGTCGAGGTAGGCCACCGCACTATTATCAGCGGCGAACGTTCCGATGAGCCGGACCGGACCAGCGGGACAATCCGGAACCGCGAATTTCACGGTGTACTTGAACGGATTAGTAGTTGTTTGGTTGACTTGCGGATCGGGCAGTGGTGCAGACGTTGGTTGAATCCACTTCCCCGAGCCCAGCATCATCCAACTGCCGACTTTCGGCGTTGTATAGGCCGGGTTACCGTTTACTTTCCATTGCGGATCTATAGGGCTGGCCTGGCCGGTGCTGAGATCGAGCTGGTAGGAACAACACCGCGAACGTTGATTAGTGAACATACAGGTTACGTTTGTTTCGTTCACGTCCATAGTCACGGTGTTGTCGCCCGGTTGGAAGGCGGGATTGGAGTTAGCGCCGATGATCTTTACGGGGCTCGTCGTGTAGCTGCAGTTGATGTTCGTTAGGGTCCATCCCGCCGGCACGTTCTCGGTAAACTTGTTGTAGTGGTCCTGACCAGTCAAGTCCTTGGTTTCGCATTGCCCGTCGTTCAGACTAAAGGGAGGCAAAGATCCGAAGCCGTTGGCCCAGGCGAAAGGGAACCCCGTGCCGCCGGAAGGAATCGTCTGCTTACAGATTTTGATGGTCTGTGGAACTGCGGCGATTGGTTGGGTTGAACGCCCGAGTTTATTTTCAAAGGCAAGTCGGTAGGCACCACTCTTCTGTGAATTGAGATTGGCCGCAGCCCAGGAAATCGAGCCTAGCGCGACGAGAGCCAGGACTGTGGCGAGAGTTATTAGTTTCTTCATAGTGATTTGCTCCTCTGCATAAGCGATTAGTGCACGAGACCGGGTTCTTCTTTCGTGCTTACGGTAGTGAGTGAGTTTGATCCAAAGAAACGTAACCCCCCGCTGCAGATATTTTTCCGCAGGGCGCCATTGTTCGCAGCCTCTATGGGTACAATGGCGTTTTGTCGAAGAGGTTGTGCGGCATGAGCATGAAGCCGCTCCACATGATGTGCGCCTCGCCTTTCCACGCCCTATTAACCAGTTGTCCATCCTCGTCTCTCGGAAGGTGATGCGCGCCACTGTAGTACCAGATGACGAGATCAGTGTTATCTACGTTTTGCGGCGGAGATACATAGGAAGGGAGCAACGATCCGGCCATTTCCGGCGCGCTGGAATTACCATTGTTCCTGGTGACCCAAAAATCGTACTTAGTAAAGGCCTCCTGATGCCGCGGCGTGCCAAAAAGCAAAGGCATCAACTGATAGACGGAGGGGTTGCCGTTGGCATTCTTGAGCGTTGCGTCCTGAATATGCAGCGAAGTAAATTCGCGAGGGTTCAACTCAAGGCCGGTCTCAGTTTTGATCAGCTTCATGGAGTCGATTGCTCCGCGACCGGGAAGCTGCTCGATATGTTTCCAGAGATAAGCCGAGTCGCCCGGAGCGCCGTCCAGGTCGATATCCAAACGCCAGATCACGCCATGCATGTGGGCGGTGTACGGCCAATAAGGATGATTCTGGCCGGTAGCGCCAAGACGGCCCATGACCACTCCATCATCGCGAAAGGTCCACTCAATTACGTTGTTATAGTTGCCGGCATCAATAACGCTCCAAAGCACGAGCTCTTCGCCACGGCGAACTCTATCGTGGTCTTTCCAGGCCAGCCCTCGATCTCGTAACTCTTTACAAACTTCTTTTCGGTTGCCGAGCAGCGTTCCCCCTTTCGACGGAGGACAGTCATTCGTGTTGAGGGAAATGAGTGGGAAGCCGTATCCCACATCCAAATAACGCAGAATCGCCGGATTATGATAAGGGACAAAAATATCCGACACGCGCGCATCGCCAAACAACTTCACAAAGGGCGATCCGGGCGATTTCCGAAATGAGGCGGAAGTTATTACCAGGCCATTACCCGCCACCGGCTGCCAGCACAACTGCCAACTCGTTTCCGCCGTCCCGGTCAAGGGAAACGTCTGCTCGACAAAATACGGCGCCGAACACCCGGCAGTTGGTTTAGCAGTTGCGATTTGCGCTCCAGTCGTTTCAGCCGATAAGAGCAGCAGCAGATCGGCGAGCACAAAGACTATTGTGGCGAGGCGAGATTTATGGATTCTCATCTTACTCTGGTTTGGACTTTAACTTTCTGAGCCGAGAGGTCCACTGTTACCGAAGCT
>DASYMB010000356.1:0-9580 GCA_036009285.1 Pyrinomonadaceae bacterium
TCGCCGTGGCCCTGGCTGAGTGCTGTTTTTCTTCCTTCAATCGTAAAGGCATTGGCGCTGAGGTGGTTGTTCCAGAGACTCTATCAGGTTCGCTGTCGCCCCGGAGTATGCTCTTCAGTGAATCACCCTCGCGGATTATCATTAGTCTGGCGCCGTCTGCACTTGCCGCCGTGGAAAATATCGCCGCACGCGAGCATTGTCCGTTCACGGTAATCGGCCAGGTCGGAGGATCAACCCTGCGAATAATGCTTGGCGAAGCAGAAGCCGTCGCGGTTGAAGTCAGCGAACTGGAAAACGCCTGGCGCGACTCACTGGGCCGGCATCTCGAAACTGAAGTGATGGCGGCGGGTAGAGAATGACTTGGAGTGCGCCGACCTGTCGGCGCTTTGGTCTGTCGCGACTTGTCGCGACCACGATTCGCTTCAGTCTACTTAAAAGCCTTCGGCGTCAGGCCGCCGCAGGCTAAAGCGGTGACAGGTCACCGCACTCCAAAGTGCTTGAGCCCTCTCGAATCAATCGTGCACCCCGTAATCTATCTCAACAAAGTGATGCTCGAAGCGACCAAGGCGCGCGTGGCGCCGGTGTCGTCGGCGATGTTGTACGGCCGCGGAGTCTTCACTACTGTGGCGATTTACAACGGCAAGCCATTCCTGTGGCCGGAGCATTGGCGGCGACTTAAAAATCATGCCGAGCGATTAAGTGTGGACCTGGGGGGATGTAATGAACAGAGCGTTGGCGATGGTCTTAGAAAACTTGTAGCCGTCAACCAGGTAAAAAACGGACGCGCGCGCGTCATCCTGTTGGCGCGAAGCGGACGCGACGTTTGGAAGGCAAAACAGGAAGGCACTCGCAAAACTGATCTCCTGATCATGACTGGGGAGCCGCAGAAGATTTCGTCTGCCGGAATGTCACTGGCTGTTTCGCCTTATCGCTTCAACACCTTTTCGCCCCTCGCCGGAATTCGCAGTTTAAATTATCTGGAGCAGGTGCTTTCGTGGGAGGAGGCGCAGGCAAGAGATTTTGACGAAGCGGTAATGCTCAACGAACGCGGCGAGATCGTCTCCGCGACCATGGCCAACATCTTCTGGGCCAGGGAGGGCACACTTCATACGCCTGCACTCAGCACCGGCGCGATGGCGGGCATAACCCGAGGCGCAGTTGTCGAGCTCGCCGGCAAACAATTCATTCCCGTGATTGAGGGTGTTTACGACTTGGGCGATCTCACCGAGGCGGATGAAATTTTTCTCACGTCTGCCAGCCTTGGCGTTGCGCTCGTAACCACCTTCGACTTCCGCCAGTATTCAGTGGCCACCGCAAGTATTTGTGCCAGACTGTCGGACGCTTTTAGAGATTTGACTGCGAAAAGTTAATTCGCGAAAAGGGTGGCGACGACGGAATGAGGTCAGTACCACCACGCGGTAGCGGGTGGGTCGCTCGCTGAGCGAATGCACCGATTTCCGTCCCGGCTCGAGGCTCTCTTTCTTGATGTGCCGGTGCAAATCGTAACCCACCCGCTACCGCGCGGTGGTACTGACCCCACAGCATCGAAGTAGCACTATCCAAGTCAAAACCGTCTCGGCATTGACAGTGTTGCCCACTGAGATTACGCTGGGCGCGATTTCTGAGTCATATCCCGATCCTCGCTAGCCCAGCAGGGTATTCGGTGGTTCGAACTCTCCCGACGCCGGTTTCAATCCGGCAGCGAACCGCTGATGAATCATACGCACCACTACAAGGAGAATGCGTTATGAGCAAGGTGATATTAGTTAACCCCGCAAACGCCACCGTCGGCTATAGCGTAATCACTCCGCGCTGGCTCTACGTCATCGCCGGCGCCACCCCAATCGAGTTTGCCGGTGACCCGGTCATCATCGACGAACCGATTAAGGCGTTTGACGCCGAGAAAGTAGGGCCGGGCGATATCGTCGGCGTGGGTATCCACACTGGAAACTGCCGGCCGGGTTATCGGGTGGTGCAGGCGGCCAAGAAGCGTGGGGCGACCGTTATTGTGGGCGGCGTTCACGGCACCATATTCCCGGAAGAGCCTTTGGAGATGGGTGCTGATGCAGTTGTTAAAGGAAACGCCGACCTTATTTGGAAAAACATTTTAGAGGACGCTCATCTCGGCAAACTGCAACGCATTTACGACGGCGGACGCGTGCCCGGTGAACTGATGGTCAAGGCCCGTTGGGATCTGCTGGATCCAAACAAGTATCTGATGGGCTGTATCCAGACGGTAGCGGGCTGTCCTGAGAATTGCAGTTTTTGCTCGGTGTGGGTCACCGACGGCCGCACGCCACGCCTCCACCTTAACGATCAGATCATCGCCGAAGCAAACGAGCTTTATGCGCTCGGGTTTCGTTATGTCTTTTTCTCTGACGACAACTTTACTCCGGCAACCCTGGCACGGATCGCCAGAGAAACAAATCCGAAAACCAGGGCCAACCTCGAACGCGTACGAGAAGATCGACTAAAACTATTCGCCGAATATGACAAGGCTGGTCCGCCGGCGCTCTACGGCTTCACCCAAATGACGGCGGAGTGCCACACGGACGACGAATACATGGAAGCTATGCACGATAAGATGCGTCTGCGCGGGGCGCTCATCGGGGTGGAATCGTTTACTGCAGAAGGTCTCAAGAACGTGAACAAGACCTGGAACCCGGTGGGCCAGAAGATGGCCGAGGCCATTCAAAAGATTCAGAGCCACGGAATCATGGTGCTCGCTTCCATCATCGGTGGACTGGAAAGCGATACGCGTTCAACTTTTGCGACCATGCGACACTTCGCAAACCTGTCAGGAACAGCCTTCGCACAGTTTCCACTTTACAGCGTTTACCCGGGAACCAAGGACTACCACGAAATGATTCGCGATTGGAAGAACCGCGACAATCCTGACTACAAACCAAAACATGCGGTGAAAATCGTGCGCGACAAATTCTGGCTTGACTACGATCACTCTGACGTCGCGGTCAAACATCCATCTATTTCTACCGAAGAATTGCTGAAAGAATCGCAGGAGAGCGCCACTAGTTTTTATAGTTTAAAGGAAATCCTGGCGAGAACGCGTAGTGGTGCAATGAGTAATCTGCCGCTGCTTGCGAAAATCTTTTATGCCGTGACGTGCCGCGTGTTTGCCTCGCTTTATCCTGGCGGGGTAGCAGCCGACAACGTCCGCAAGACCAGGCTGGGCATAATTCCCCGGCTCAGCATGCGCGCCGCTATGCGAGTTGCGAGACGAGATTATGACTGGGGAATTCGTCCGCAACGGCGCGAAGCAATCGAGGAAATTATTGATATGGCTGCCTGAAGCTAGGCGTCGATTTGTGTTTTGCAGATAGTTTTGTTCCCGGATTTCGCCCCAGCGGGGCGAGATGTTTATAGCCTTACGTCACGCTATCAGTCTCGCGCTCCGTAGGAGCGCAACAACTTAGCTCATTAGCGGACTGGAAACCGGGTCTCGCTCCTCACGGAGCGAAGATATTTGAGGGATGGTTTGGTCCTATAAACATGTCGCTCCTACAGAGCGAAGAGCAGGTTCACAGTTGCACTTGAAACTGGAATCCACCAACTCACAACTGAAAAAGGAGAGCGCGCGTTATGGCCAAAGTCTTCATAGTAAATCCGGCAAATGCAAGCATCGGTTTCTCTGTCATCATTCCCCGGTGGCTCTATGTGATTGCTGGTGCAACTCCCACAGAATTAGTGGGTGACCCGGTCGTTATTGATGAACCGGTGGCGCCGTTCAAGCCTGAAGCTGTACGCCCCGGTGATATCGTCGGGGTAGGAATTAACACTGGGAATTGCCGGCCGGGTTACCGCGTAATCCGTGCCGCGAAGAAACGCGGAGCAACTGTCATTGTAGGCGGCATCCATGCCACCCTCTTCCCGGAAGAGGTGTTGCAGATGGGAGCTGACGCAGTCGTCAAAGGCGGAGGCGATCTAATTTGGAGCAAAATCGTCGAGGACGCTTTGCAAGGCAAGCTGCAACGCATGTATGACGGGGGACGAGTGCCGGGCGAGCTGATGGCGAGAGCTCGTTGGGACTTGCTCGATGCCAGCAGATACCTGATGGGCTCTATTCAAACCGTGGCGGGCTGTCCTGAGAATTGCAGCTTTTGCTCGGTTTGGGTGACTGATGGCCGAACGCCCCGCCTGCACTTGAACGATCAGATCATCGACGAGGCCAATGAGCTTCATGCGATGGGTCTTCGTTACGTTTTCTTTGCTGACGACAATTTCACGCCCGCTACGCTGGCCCGTATAGCCAGAGAGAAGAATCCGCAAACTCAAGCGCTGCTCGCAAATGTTCGGGAAACTCGAATGAAACTCTTTGAAGAGTATGACCGGCGAGTTCCCAAGTCGCTCTATGCGTTTACACAAATGACAGCGGAGAGTGTTAGTGACAAGGAATACCTGAACGCCATGTACGAAAAGATGCGAATCCGGGGAGCGCTGATAGGTGTGGAATCGTTTACCGCCGAAGGCTTGAAGGAGACCAACAAAACCTGGAATCCGGTGGGCCAACATATGGTTGAGGCGATTCAAACGATCCAGAGCCACGGCATCATGGTGCTGGCCTCAGTTATTAACGGGCTTGAAAGTGATACGATTTCTACGTTACGCACTATGCGTGAATTCGCGCTCGCTTCGGGCACAGCTTTCGCCCAGTTTCCAATCTTTAGTATTTATCCGGGAACCAAGGACTACCATGAGATGCGGCGCGACTGGGAAAACCGCGATAACGCTGACTACGTGCCGAAACACAAAGTGCAAATGCTGCGCGACAAGTTTTGGCTCGACGTAGATACCACCGATGTCGATATCAAACATCCAACCCTATCGGCCACCGAACTGAAGCGAGAAGTAGGTGAAAGTTGGACCGTTTTTTATCGCCTGAAAAACATAATCAAGCGCACGCGCCAGGGCGCAATAAGCACAATGTCGCTGGAGGGCAAGGTGGCGTACACCGTCGCCTGTCTGACATTCAGCGCGCTTTTTCCCAAGGGCATCTCCGCCGACAACGTTCGCGAAAAGAAATTGGGTTTTTTCCCCAGACTCTTTATCAGGTCAGCTATCAGGTTATCGAGAGGAACCCGCGACTGGTTTGGGATCCGGCCCCAAGCTGAAGCGCAGCCGGTGGTGGAAGCAAGACGAGCGGCGTAAAAATTGGGTTTTGAACTTTGAGCTTTGTACTTTGCTCTTCGGTCTTCGGTCTTGGGTCTTTGAAAAGCAGATCCAAGCACAAAGTTCAAAAATCAAAGACCAAAATCCAAAGACCCAAGACCAAAGTCCAAAGTCCAAAATTTAGAATCCCGGAGCGAGCATTCTTACCAGTGCTTCCGGGTTTTTGATTTTTTGCAACGCCATCCAGGCATCAGCCTCCATGATCATCTGTTGCCCGCGCTCGCCGCTAAGTTTCTCCCCCAGCCGTCGTCGAGCTGCTGCCGCATAAAGACGCATCTCCGCGCGCTCAAAAGTCTGCACCGCTTCTGAAAGCAACCTGGCAGCTTTTCCGTCGTCGCTCCGTTGCTGTGCTACCGCCGCTCGCAGTAAGGTCGCATACGGTTTTGACCATGACATGTTTACTTTTTCCATCCGGCGCGCCAGCTTTTCAACCAGCCGCAGCTTGCTGTCATCGCGACGGGCAGCGCAGGTAGCAAGGATCGCTCGCGCCCGTAGTTGCATAGCCTCTAAAGCCACTCCGGGCGTTCTAAATAACTGAGAATTCTCAAGCGCATGCCATTGCCCTTCCACATGCTTGCGGGCAACTTCGATATCTCCGGTATAGATCTCAATTTGCACTAGCGCGTGCAGCGAAACGTAGTGCTGCAAATGAAAGCCTTCCTGTGGCCAGGATTTAAGTGCCTCTATCACTTCCGCTCGGGCTTTGTCCGGCTGGTCCGCCGCCAGCCAAATCACATTCAAACGGGTGCGCAGGTCCATCGCTGCAAAAAGATTTCCCTGTTCCAGCGCGGCTGAAAGCAGTGAGGGCACTTGTCGCGACACTTCCGCCAGCTCGCCCAGGAGTATAAGGGTGCTTAGCCTATAGCGATTTGCGATTGTCTGCTCCCAGGTGGTCCCCGTACATCTTTCGCGCCAGATCTCCGCTGCCTGGTCGCAGAGTTCGTGAGCCTTGCGCCAGCTCCCGGCAAGGTTAGCAATCATGCCGCGAGCCCAAATCGAGAGGCCAATGACGTACGGCTGGTCCAATCTCTGGGCGATCTCTTCGGCTTGTTTCGCAATCTGTTCTGAACGCTCGCCCGCGCCGCCGCGCGCCGCCGTCCAGACCGCCTCAAACGCCAGTGCGCGTGACACGCGAAAAGGCTCGCCGGCGCGCAGCGCAAGTAACAGATGCCGACTTTGGAAGTCGGCGCCGCGGATCAGATCAACCGAACCCAAACCAGCAGCAACAGCGAAACAAGTATCCAGACGCACGAGATCGAATTCAGGTATCTGGCTCGAATCCCGCTCGGTAAATTTCAGTCCACGCAAACGAACCTGGAAACGCCTCAGTAGTAAAGAGAGCAGGGCGCTTCTGGGACTCGCTGGATACGACAAACCTACAGCGGCGAGCACGGATCGAATCAATTCCAAACCCTCGTTGATATGACCGCCCATCAATAACTGCTGGGCCGCGCGTCGCTTGAAATCAAGACTATGACGCGCCGAAGTCAGTTGGGCCGCCTCAAGATATGCCTGCGCAGCTTCAGCCGGGCGGCCGGCGTTGACCAGGGCTTCTGCCAGTCCGCGTTTGAGATCGAAGAGTTCCGCGCCACGCGTTGGCGCAAGTTCGAGAGCGCGACGATAAAAGGCCGCGGCCCGATCAAAGGCAAGCGCAGTCGCCGCCTTTTTGGCAGCCACGGCAGCGTGGGTGGCGGCGCGGACTCTTTCCCCCGCGCCCAGATAGTGTTCAAAGAGCGCTTCCGGATCGTCAATGCCGCGGGCCTCGAGCGCCTGGGCCAGGCGACGATGAATCTGCGTAATCTTTTTTGGATCCAGTTGTGAAGCGAGCGCTTCGCGGATGCGGTCGTGATAAAGCTCGAGCGTGTTTGCGGCGCCGCCGGTGCGCAGAAACTGGGCCGCGCGCAAGGTAGTGACCAGCGGCAGCTCATTGCCCGAGAGTTCGGCGGCCTGATAAGCCACTTCCGGATTTATTGGGCGTCCGGCAACGGCGAGCGCATCCAAAAACTGCCGCGCACCTTTGGGCAGGTGCCGCAAGCGGGAATCCAGCATGACTGCCAGCGTAATTCCGCTGGTTCCGGTTTGGTCGCTGGTCAGAGCGTAACGAGCGAGCTGTTCCAGCAGGAATGGATTTCCGCACGCCTCACTCAAGATAGCGTCGGCGAAAGGCTCGAGCACCAAAGCGCTGGAGCCAAGCAAATCATGCAGCAGCGTGTAGGATTCTGATTTTGAGAGAGCGCCGACGAGCACTTCGCGACAACTCTCACTGCCGGTCTTTTCCAGTAGTGACTTCAGAAACGGTTTCGTTCGCAGGTCCTCGCTGCGAAAACTCGAGAGCAGCAACAGCGGCGGTGAATCCGGCGGACGCAGTAGATCCTCGAGCAAGGTGGTGCTATCGGCGTCAGACCACTGCAGATCGTCGATGTAGAGCACCAGAGGCTGCCGATCACAAATGCGGCCCAGCAATTCACGCAGCGCGGCAAACGCTTTCCGTCTGAGTGTAAGCGGATCGAGAATCTCCTGTTCGCGCTGCGGCGCATTAAAAATCGCATCGACCTGAAGCATCACCGGAAAAAGCCGAGCGAGCGCTAAAACCTCCCGCGGCATCAGCGCTTGAGCTTTTGCTTCCGAAAGCGAAAGCAAATACTTGGTCAGACTGTCTATCACGCCGTCCAATGCTTTGTAAGGAACCGACTCGCGTTCGTAGCAGCGGCCCTCGAGAATAACGACATCAGCCTGTTTCTCGCGCGACCGATCCAGAAAATATTTTGCCACCGCGGTCTTTCCCATTCCGGAGCCGCCGTGAAGATAGACCGTGACCGTTTGTCCGCGCCTGGTAACATTAAAAGCGTCCTGGAGTTCGCGCAGTTGTCGTTCGCGGCCGACGAAGGGCGCGGTTTGGATCAGAAAAGACGTGGGTGGAGAAATCGGACGCTGCAAGGGTCCGGTCTTGCCATGGCCCAGGATCCGCAAAACCTCGCGGCCCGACGGTCGCTCTTCCGGATCGCGGCGCAGCAGGCGGACGCAGAGATCGTTTAGCTCAGGCGAAATGTTTCTGACAAGTTCGCTGGGCGCCGGCGGATCGAAGTTTTGTTTATTCATCATCACTTCGAAAAACTTTCCGGCAAAAGGAAGCCGTCCGGTAAGCGCCTGATAAAGCATGACGCCCACGCTGTACCAATCGCTGGCGCGTGAAATGGGAAGTTGTCCGCCCTGCTCCGGCGACATGTAGTCAGGCGTGCCCGCCAGCGTCACGCTGTCATGCAGCTCCTTGTCTTCAACTTCCGCGACGAGGCCGAAGTCGAGGATGACCACACGGCCTTCCTTCGTCACCAGTACATTCGACGGTTTGATATCGCGATGGAGCTTGCCGGTTTCATGCAAGCCGTGCAGGCCTTCGGAGAGCTGTCTTAAAGCAATATTCAAATGACCCGGATCCAAATTCGATTTCGACAGCGAAGTTTGCTCGGGAACTTCCGGCAAGTCTTCCACTGAATAGTTAACTCGGTTGAAATCCAACTGCCGCGTCTCGGCTTCGTAGTCGGCTAGTAACTCCTTCTCGGACTCACTGGAATCCATGCGCAGCGTGGGAGTTTTTGAAGACTGAAGGTGCTTGGCGTGATAACCCGGCCGAACATATTCAAGAAAATTTGATCCCTCGACCAACTCCATCGTGAAAAACCAATGCTGGCCGTCGGACATGAACTCATACAGCGAGACCAGATTGGGATGGGAGACATCGGCGAGGGAGCGAAACTCATTTTTGAAGCGCGAGATGTTTGAAGCCTCGGCGCGCGTGAGCGTCTTCAGGGCCACCACCTTGTCGGTCTCCCGATCGTGCGCTTCGTAAACGACCCCCATCCCGCCGGAGCCCAGCCGCCGGCGAATGCGGAAACGTTCAGTACCGAGAAAGTCGCTGGAGAATTGACTCATCAACTTTGAGCTGAAACTAAAGAGGCCGGCGCGAGTCCGCGCGTAAGCGTAAGTTAGTATAGATTAGTCGTGCATACAACAACCGCGCATCGTTAGAAAGCAGACTTGTCCACCTCGCACGGCGGGGTACGTGCCCTATCAAAACCTGCGTATAACGGCTGCGCGCTTACAACAATGGCCTGAGTACAGCTTGGTGAAGGAGACTGAAATGGACTGGCGCGTTTTTCTAACAACTTTCGGCGTGATATTTCTCGCGGAGATGGGCGATAAGACTCAGCTCGCCGCAATGACCATGGCGGCGCAAACGAAAAAACCCTGGGCCGTATTCATTGCCGCTGCACTCGCGCTCACGGCTGTTTCAGCGATTGGCGTAATCGTCGGAAGTGTGGTCGGCGATTACGTTCCTCTGATTTGGGTGAAGCGGGTCGCGGCGCTTTCGTTCATCGTTATCGGCGTACTCATC